>JAPOZO010000086.1 GCA_026706025.1 Candidatus Poribacteria bacterium | reverse complement strand
AACTTAAACTTTTTCAAACACACGTTAATATGTACTATAGTTTTGACAATTTTAAGGTGACCAAAGGTTTACGATCAGACCACAAATGTATAGTTAAACGTGACCTTTAAGTCGCGCCAACAGATCCGTTATCTCTGCCTGAATTTGTTCTTCAACTGATGGCAGTAATGCTAACCGATAGGGAGCACTAAGCGCATGGTTCCGGGGCCCCGCTTCATAACCTGCCTTCAAGCCCAACTCATAAGCGGCTCTGGTTGCAATATAAACTTCACTGCCGTTTGTATAACCGAAAACAAATGTGTGTGAGAACGGCGATGTCTCGTCTGCAAAGAGTTGGTATTCCGAAAAGAGTTCATGGGATACAGACAGGAAGCAGAGCGCATCGCCGACAGCAAAGGCACTTATTGGGAAGGGTAGGGTGCGTTTCTCGCCACTTCCAGCGACTTCCAACAGAGCAACATAACGTTCATCATCAGGGAATTCTTTTATTAACTGCTCACACTCCGCAACCGAGGGCGGATCCCGGAACGGCAAATTAACAAGTATAGAACACGCCTTAAGTGGTGCTGCAGGAATTTCTTCCGCAGTCTTTAAGGCTTGGTGTGTCGCAAAGGCGAGGGCAAATCCGGCGACATCGCAGGCACTGAACCCTCCTCGCAATGGATACCCGTTGATATCCGCTGCGCAGCCTTGTGCGAACAGCAAAACGCTTTCTGGCTTCAGTTCTAAGAAATTACGCAGATGTTCAACGGCATACCCCGGGTAATCGGCACCGATCTCTTCGCTGGACCAGTGGACAATCACCGGATGCGCGGCATGCGAGAACAACACGGCGATAATCTCGCCGTTTTCATCATAAGCCCCCAACACGTCAACCCACGGGACAACAGACCCTTCTGGGTTCGGTGCCATTGTAATATAACCCGCGTCGTTCATTATGCGACGGTTGTAGCCGATTTGTACGGGCGCGCGTCCTGAGCGCAAAGTTGTGGGTTCAAGCGCGTCTACCGCATCTTTCACTAACTCGGCAAGACATGTCGCTAACCACGCCTCGGATGCCTCAGTTATCCACCGTCCATCAACACCCGGAGCGTTATGCGTATGGCTACAGTTGATAACGACATGCGCTGGTGGTATGCCTGTGGCTTCGTGGATTGCATCGAGCAGCACGCTATTATATTGGAGTGGAAACTGCCCGTAGTCGGCTGTCACAATAGCGAGTTGTTTTTCGCTATCGGCAATCACCAACGCGCGTGCATACAGTTCAGCGTAAACGTCGGGTCTATCCTTGATGGAGGTAATCACAGTCTCAGCTGCACCTGCCCTGAGGGTATGCATAAGATGCCTCCTGATTTCTGTCCACCACAAGTTGTAAGGGCAACGGCACGCGGCGCGTGCCTGCTACTATGTCAAATCTGTGAGTTGCGGCATCACTTCGTTCTTGAGGAGTGTCATTGAGTTCAACCACTGCTCTTTGGGATCCCATTCATGTCCCATAGCAAGTAAGACACCAAAACCGCCGACTTCATCGTAAAGTTCACGTAACCGGTTTGCCACGTGATCCGGACTTCCAACGATCCACAAGGTATCTAACAGATGTTCGAGGGTCATGTCCGCCTCGTCCATATTTGGATCCGGTTTGAAGTTTCCCGGGCTAAATAACTTAAACCAATAATCCCTGAAATCACGTCCAAGCGTGCCTTCGATAGCCTCTTTACGCGCCTGTTCAGTGGTATCCGCAACGTAAACCTCACGGGCAATACGCCACGTTGAGCGAGATGGCGATAAGCCCGTCTTTTCGGCACCCTCTTCCACCGCGTCCCAGTGTGTTTTAATCGTAGGCACATGCGCTAAGTTAATACTCATCGGAATCCAACCGCGCTCACCCGCGAAGATTAGCGTGTCCGATCTTGCGGAAGACCCTGCCAGCGCAATGGGCGGATGCGGTTTCTGATAAGGCTTCATGTGGACACTCACAATATTCGGACGGTACTCAGGGATCTTAAATTCCCAGAAATCGGTCTTGTAATGTCCGGGTTCCGGGTCCGTCCAGATTTTCAGGACAGCATCAATCCCCTCGCGTGTTGATCTACGCCTGTCTTCGCCAGCCATAAACATCTCCGCATCGCTCGGTGTCGAACTCGAACCGACGCCCCAATGGAAACGTCCGTGCGTTTGATGGTCCAGTTGCGCGATGCGATGCGCAACAACGGCGGGATTGTGAATCGGCATACAGGTAATCCCCGTACCGAAAATAATGTTCTCTGTCATCGCAGCCGCTTTTGCAATAAAAAGATCGGGAGATGGAATATTCTCCCATGTAAACGTGAAATGCTCACCGACATAAGCCTCTTTGTAGCCCAGTTCATCGAGGACTATCATCTGCTCAAGATCGTCGTCTAATGTCTTAGTCGTGTCGCTGCCGGGTGGATGCAAAGGCATTGTGAAAAAACCGAGTTCCATTTTTTAATTTTTCCTTGCGGAGCAATAACGGCAATTTGGATATTGACGGTTTTCGCGGTAGAGTCGCCTGCGCCGTTGTTGCAGGCTACGCGCTTTTGCTTACGCTCTCAAAAGGATATATTTCTAAACTTGACAAAATTGGTCGGATGTGTTACTGTTTTCACGAAGTTTTAGGATATTCGGTAATAAAGTTACCACAAACTCAAATATTTTTCAAGCATTTTCATCAAAGGAGAAATTTGTATTATGTCTATGAGAATTTTTATCTTAATTTCGGTTATTCTACTCACAGCACTGACAGGTTGTGAACGCGTAAGTGAGATGGTTCAACCCGATATCCCTGCTCCGCCGACGGAGGCGACATTAAAAATCGGTGTGATCCAACCCACCAATACCTTTACGACCTTTAGCCAAGGGGCTGAAACCGCTCGCGTCCAAATTAATGAAAAGGGTGGCGCGCTCGGTATGGAAATAGCGTTTATCAGTCGAGATAATCAACCCGTGGCGAGTGAACCGCCGACACCAGAAGCCAGCGTTACTGCCGCAAAAGAACTCATTGAAATGGAAGATGTCTTTGCTCTCCTGGGTCCCGTTTACTCCAGCAATTCCGTAAAAGTCGGTCCGATCGCGCAACAGGCACAGCGACTTATGCTTCCGGGTTCCAGTGGTTCAGACGTGCCAGCAGTCGGAGATTATGTCTTTCTCATTACGGTGCCGAACCCATTTCAAGGAAAAGTGATGGCGGGTTTCGCAATGAACCCGAATGAGCTTGGCGCAAAAACGGCAGCAACGATTATCGAGGAAGACGATGACTATACGATTGATCTCGTAGCGGCGTTCGAGGCGGCTTTTCAGGCAAATGGTGGAGAAATCGTTTACAATGGTGCCTATACCGTAGGCGATACCAACTTCACCACACTGCTCACAGAAATTCACGAGGCAACGCCTGATGTTATTTTCTGTCCCGGTTTTCAACCGGAAGTGCCATCGTTGATAAATGCAGCACGGCAAATTGGTATTACAGGGACCTTCCTCGGTGGCAGCGCGTGGGATGATAGGGAACGATTTCTCAGCATCTTAGACGATAACAGTGTGTTGGATGGCAGTTATTATCCGACCAATTTCTCGGTTGCGACACAGGACGCGGATGTGCAGGAATTCGTGAGTGATTACACTGCACTCTTCGGAAGTCCACCGGATGGCATCGCCGCGTCGGGCTACGATGCGATGCGACTCTTAGCACGCGCAATAGAGACCGCGGGTTCGCTTGATCCGGTTGCAGTTCGCGATGCATTCGCTGCAGTCAAGGGTTACAAAGGCGCGACAACCATTTCGCATTACGATGAAAACCGCCACCCCGTCAAAAGCCTCGCAATCCAGACAATTACCGGCGGGCAGGTTGAACACTACAAAGTTGTGGAACCGTAGCACACGAGGGGACAATGCAGAAAATATCACCAACGCGCCCGAAGGCTTTTTTAATTGACATGGATGGAACGCTCTATTTTAAAGACGAACCTTGCCCCGGCGCAATCGAAGTTATTAACTACCTACGTCAGGAGGCGTACCAACTCCGGTTCTTGACGAATACAACTGCTAAAACTCCGAAGATGCTTCACGCGCAGATGCAAACACTCGGCTTTGACATCTACGAAGATGAAATCTTCAATGCGACTTACGCCTGTCTCCAATACTTACGCTCGCAGCCTGGGGCAAGTTGTCACTTCATGGTCGATGATGCCGTCAAAACGTTTTTCAAGGAGATACCGATAGATGACGATGCTCCCGATTTTGTCGTCGTCGGAGACTACGGCGAAGGGTTTGATTTTCACGCTTTAAACCACGCTTTTCGCCTTTTAATGAATGGTGCCGAGCTGATAGCGTTGCAGAAAAACCTCTATTGGTTTTCTGCTGACGGAATGTTCTTGGATTGTGGTGCGTTCGTGACCCTTCTGGAGGCAGCCGCAAGTAAAACTGCCACAGTCATGGGCAAACCGAGTGAGACGTTTTTCAAAATCGCACTTGAGAGTCTTCAACTTTCTCCAAGTGAAGCAGTTGTGATAGGCGACGACATCACTTCCGACATCGTTGGGGCGCAGGGAATGGGGATGCAGAATATCCTTGTGAAGACTGGAAAGTTTAAATCCAGTCAATTGGAAAACCCCGTCGCGGAACCGACATGGGTGCTTAATAGCATTGCAGAATTACCCAATATGTTTTAGACAAAATTTCTTTCTACTTTTCCATAGAAGCGTCGGAGGCAACACTTATGACCAATCAAATTACGCAACTCGGAGTTGTTGGGTGTGGATGGGCAGGCTGCCGTGCTATTGAGGCTGCGAATGCAACCTCTCACCTCAACGTTATCGCCATCGCGGAGCGCGACGCAACCCGTCGGGCACAGGCAGGCGATGACAACGCTGTGCCACACCGTTATGCGGACTATCACGAACTCCTTGAGAATCCTGCTGTTGAAGCCGTTTACCTCGCGACTTCTCCTGATGGTAGGCTGCAGCAGGTGCTGGATACGCTCAACGCGGGTAAACATGTCTTAGTGCAAAAACCGCACGCCATCCGTGCGCCCGAAATTTTAGAGATGGAGGCGGCGGCGCAGGAAACCGAGAAAACACTCCAATTCTGCTACTTTATGCGCCACTTTCCGAACAATCGAAAGATTCGGCGCGCCGTACTAAACGGCACAATTGGGGACCTATATCACGCCCGTGTCTTTGGGAAATACAATTTCATCCCTGACTTTGATGAGAACAGTCGCTGGTTGCATGTCTATGGACAGAAGGGCGGTTCGTTAGGGCAGCACTATTCGCACGAACTCAACCTGACGTGGTGGTGGATGGGGTGTCCGAAACCGGAGTGGGCGTTTGCTGCGAAGCACGTGCTTTACCCACAGTATGACGGGCCAGAAGGCGCAGCGGAGGACTATTTCACCGGTCTCCTCGGCTGCGAAGGCGGAAAAACGATCCAGATTGACTGCTCTCGGATGAGCCACTCGGATTCAGGGAGTGTCGTGGAACTTTACGGTACGACTGGTGCGATTACAAACGGCGGTATATCGCGTTTCAAAGACGGCGAGTTTATCCGAGAAGCCATTGATGAACCGCTTGAGATTGACCACGGCGAACTCCCCGAAGAGGTGCATGTCTTCTACTACGAACTGAATCACTTCGGTATGGCGATCGCGAGTGAGGTCGTACCCGATGTCTCTGCTCCAGATGCTTACGTCTTCATGCAAATCTTGGATGCTCTCTATGATAGTGCGAAGAGTGGCGAGAAAGTCTACATCTCGTCGTAGCGAAAATATCAACAAGGACACAAGACCAAGATTGTTTTACTACCTCTGCTTGCTGACTTTATCAAGCAATTTTTTGAGATAATTTGAGGGAACAGCAAAGTTCAGATTCTGTCCTCCTCTGAACGTTGATACTGCAACACCGATGACTTCCGCTTTGTTGTTTAGTACGGGGCCACCACTGCTGCCTTCGGAAATCGGTGCGCTAATCTGGATACGTTTGCTGCCAATCCGAAACTCTCGTATCCCACTTACATTGCCCTCGGTGAATGTGCCTTCCAAAAATCCTGCTGGATTCCCCACAGCATATATAGGATCTCCAGTCTTCACTATATCACTGTTACCAAGGGCAAGCGATGGTGCTTCAACATCCGATACCCTCAAGATGGCCAAATCTTGCCGTGAATCTGGCACCACAATTTTTACGGGGTATCGTGTATTCATGCCAACTCGTTTAACATATCCTTTAAATCCGTCTTTAACAACGTGGAGGTTAGTGGCAATCAGACCGGCTCCGATGAAGAATCCGCTACCGGAATTAAGTGGTTGACTATTGGAATCTTCCATAACTATGAGGACTGTGGAAGCTAAAGCTATTTCTGCGATTTTCTGTGGTGTTTGTGGCGCAGTTGGTACTGGAGTCGATTTGCCACCTGTCGTGGGAACTGGAGAGACATCCCATAAGAGAATAGTGCCGTCCGAACTTCCACTGGCGATCATGTTTCCATCAGGACTGAATGCTACGCTGTTTAAGACACTACCAGCTGCATGTCCTTCGAGTGTTCGCTGAAGTCTGCCAGTGCGTGCATCCCACACACGAAGGGTCCCATCATCAAAACCTCCACCACTTGCGAGTGTGTTTCCATCAGGACTGAACAAAACGCTATAGACCTTACTGTTATGTCCTTTGAGTGTTCGTTGATGTCTACCAGTGCGCGCATCCCATAAATCGATTCTGGTATAATCCCCACTTGCGAGTGTGTTTCCATCAGGACTGAACGAAACGCTATAGACCCGAATCATAAGATCTTTTTTGAGCGTTTTCTGATGTTTGCCAGTGCGTGCGTCCCATAGACGGATAGTGCCATCCTCACTCCCACTTGCCAGCGTCTCACCATCCGGACTGAACGATACACTATTGACATCAAACGTATGTCCTGTGAGGGTTTGCTGATATCTGCCAGTATGGGCATCCCGTAGATAGATGTTTGTAGAAACCACATTTGCGAGTGTGTTTCCATCAGGACTGAACACTAAACCGTCGCCTACACCCATAATATCTTTGAGCCTGCCAGTGTGCGCATCCCATAGACAACCCCCACCTGCGAGTGTGTTTCCATCAGGACTGAACACTACGCTGTCGCCCAAAGAGCCTTTGAGGATTTGCTGATGTCTACCAGTGCGCGCATCCCATAGATAGATGTTTTTAAAATTCTTACTTGCGATAGTGTTTCCATTAGGACTGAAAGCTACACTACTGACATCAAACGTATGTCCTGTGAGCGTGCGGAGGTGTGTCCATGTATTTACATCCCACAGACGGATAGTACCATCCTCACTCCTACTTGCCAGCGTCTCACCATCCGAACTGAACACTACACTACTGACCCAACCGGTATGCCCTTTGAGGGTTTGCTGATGTCTACCAGTGCGCGCATCCCATAGACGGATTTCTCTACGACTCCCAGTTGCCAGCGTCTCACCATCCGGACTGAACGCTACGCTAACTGCATCTCCCGTGAGTATGCGGAGGTTCACCCCTGTGTTGACATCCCACAGACGAATTGTTTTATCATATAGTCCCTCACTACTTGCCAACATTTCGCCATCTGGACTGAACGACACACTATTGACAAAGCCCGTACGTAGGGTTCTTATGTGTCTCCCCGTGTTAGCATCCCACAAACAAATTCCTTCATCATTCCCACTTGCGATAGTGTTTCCATCCGGACTAAACGAGACGATTCTGACAAAACCCAGATGTCCCGTGGACGTTTGTTTATGCTTGCCGGTGTGAGGGTCCCACAGACGAATAATCTTATCCCGCCCCCCACTTGCGATAGTATTTCCATCCGGACTAAACGAGACGCTATTGACAAAATCCGTATGTCCTGTGAGGGTTTGTAGATGCCGACCTGTGCTGACATCCCAGAGACGGATAGTGCTATCCTGCGCCCCACTTGCGAGTGTGCTACCATCCGGACTGAGCGACACGCTAAAGACCGTCCCTGTATGCCCTGTGAGTAAGGCTAATTCTTTGCCTGTCCGAGCATCATAGATCCAAACGCCAATCGAACCTGCCACCGCTAAACGACTGCCCTCGGGGGAATACGCAATATCAGTTATACTGCCTTTACCCAGACGTGCTGTAGCACCTTCGGGTAAACCCCACTTAGTATAATGTTGGGCAGACGCGCTCGGCAAGAATAGGACAAAGATGAAAAATAAGCAGCTGAGAAATAGAGGTCTTGTTTTCATTATATCCATCTGATTTTTATTTTTGACTGGTAATGCGTCCCCTCTTCATGATCAAAAATCAAAAAAATTATTAGACTGGAAAAGCACCATTGCGTTGAAGGTCGTCACAGATTAATTTGTAACACTCATTTACAAAATCAACTGTTTTTTTATAAACATCTTCGCAAAATACAATCATTTCAGTATCCCTATACTTGGGGACAGTGCCATCCGGAAAGAATGAGTTGTTGAAATATAAATCAATATCTGAGGGAAAACCAAGGAGGGACCAAGATGGAAAAAACACTATTTCCGCTATATCGCCATGTATTAACTGGTGTCTAATTTCGCTTGCGATATTGAACGGAGAACCTGTTGGATCCAATTTTTCGTTCTGATCTATAGCGTGAAAAGCGCGTAAATTTAGAGTCAACTTTCCATTCGGCATTTTATTATTTAATGCTTTACGTATGTACCCAGGTTTATCGTCCATGGGTAAGTCATAAAGTACACTAATTATCTTTGCCACACAGTCCTCCAAACTAACCAAATTGGAAAAGAATCCATTCAGTAGAATGAAAACAACCAATGGAAAGGCATCAGGGTTCAATAAGTTAATCTGAACATAGAGATCAATATCAGAGAAATCAATCAAGGGTTTTTGATCTTCAGACAAAGAAGATCGTCTTTCCAGATAGGGAGCATAATTCATGTTTTCTATTGCATCAAGATAAAATTTGGCAGCACTAAGCCTTTGTCGAATTGTTGGAATCAACTTCTGAATTTCAGATTCAGCTGCTTGTGCTGTTAACTTTGAGCCAGAACTTTGCCCAGTTAATGCTGTTAACGCTACAGAGTCTCCGATTTTTCCACTTGCAGAAAGGTTGTTAATTTCCTGAAGGAGGCTGTTTTCGTGTGTCAGGTTTACCATTCTTCCCCTTCAAGGAATTCTTCATCTTTTTGTAATTGTTCTTGGATTTCTCGTTTCGTGCTCTCTATGAGGCGATCGGCAAACTGAGAAACAATTGAGGACTGTGTTCCTTCGCGCAGTGCCTTGAGATCCGCAATTCGTTTCTCAAGTTGAGGGGAGGGTTCTCCATGAGTCCTTGAATGTGCCCCACTACAAATCGCGATAGTTATATTGTCCTGCACATGCGGGTTACCCTCACTTTTTATGAGCATTGACTCTGCAAGGGAATAAAAGATATCATCTGGGTCAAAATCCCGCATCAGATAAGCGGTCTTCCGCATAAGTTTTACATCTTCTGAGTCTATCCATTCCTCAAGGAGTTTCTGCATTGCTCTATTAATTTTAACCCTGTCCCTGCGCGGGTCGTTTCCACCGATCATAGATGCAAGCAATCCAGAAGCCTCAAATCTCAAGAGATGTGAAGTTCCAAGAACCCAATCTCTCACGCGCTTCAAAGCTGCCATCGTATTTTGATCATTCCAGTCCACATCCTCGAACAGATGGTGGGGCCGATGTGGGATCGCATCAAATTTCAACAATTCTGATGGACGATCCGAAAATGAAGCGTAGCGTTTAGATTCGTTTTCTTTGTAAGTAATTCGCTTCTCAAGGAATTTAATGACCCAGATTGGATCGTACCTGAAAATAGTGTGGAGTATCTGTTCGGGACCGTAATCAAGACGTTCCAAACGCACACAATTAAGAATCACCTGCTTGTACTTTTCTAAGTGGTTTTGTGGGGAGAATTTAAGTTCTCTACTGGTGAGCGCGTGGAGGACTTGTCTCATAACCAGAGATGATTCATTACTTGATAGTTTCACCAAAATCTCAAGAACAGCATCCGTATCCACACCATAGAAATTCGGAAGACTTTCGGCTATATATAATCGCAATTGCGGATCTAGTGTTTCAGACAATTTGTCTAAAATGGACAGGTCTTCTTCACCAATACAATGCTCCGTTTTACTTCTCCAGAAATAACTTCTTGCAACAATGCGTTTGGTAAAGATAGTGTTCTGATCCAAAAGGCGTTGAGTTGCTTCGTTCCCTTTATCTTTGTTGACATAGCGAATACCACTGAGCAGCCCCGAGGCACAGTGTGATTCCTCTGTCTGCCAAGCAACAATGTGGTCCAATAAATCGGAACCGTAGGAGGGGTTAAGTTCACCGATAGATAGAAGCAGCGATGTCGCGCTTCCAGGATTCCACCCTTTTTCTGACCAGATGCTATCTCTAGTACTTTGATATTCTTTATCTTGTTCAGCAATCTCTATACATTCCCGCATTAGTCTTGAGAGTTTCGCGGGTGTATATTTCTGGAGATATTTTCTCAGGAATGCTTGGGTTTTTTCAGGGCTTTCACTCAGGTCCCAATCACGGAATTTCCCAGTAAATTGACGATAAAAGTAGTACCTCTCATAATTTTCATGTTTACGGAATTTCGCAAGTAACTCCGCTGCTCTCTCTTTCGGAAAACCGTCTACATATCTGTTTTCTGCGTATCCACCGAGGCATCCATCTATTGCATTGAGAACAGTAAAATCTCGCTCTCTTGAGATTTGATCGGTTAATATGTTGAAGAGTCGCGCCTGTTCTTTTTGCAATAAAGCCTGCTCCTCTCCTGAGATTCCCTGTCGAAACGGACTCTCGAAAGGATTTATCGCTCGACTGATAGAGCCTATCGCCTCTGCCCTGACGGGACTATGCTGAGACGTTCTTAGGCAATGCTCAATTAAGTCAATTGCTGTCGCTCTGAGGCGAGTTAGTTCGGGTGTATATTTTAGATGGTGCCAACCGAACTTCAAACCACCGCCTTCACTAACGGTTTCGCTAAAGTCCAGCACAAGGAGTGAGTCAAGGGCGTTGAGTAGAGCCAAACTGAGTTCCGGTTTATCTTCCGCTTTCCATACTTCAAACACTTCAAGTACTTTCGTTTGAAATACGCCGGGTTTGCTTGTTTGGAAACCAGCCATCTTTTTCAACAATTCTTGCGGTGAGTCGTGATTGGGAAGTTCCAACTCATCCATCAGAAGGAGTTTTCGGACTACTTTCAGGGTCTTCATAAATCCAGAGAGTGTATTGACTGTTTTCTGTACTTCTTTAGCAATTCTCTTTACCACATCTTGATGGGTCCGTGTGGATGTCCACGCTGTATAGTGCTCCATAGAGTCTTCTTTAGGGTCATCCAAAATAATATTGAAAATATCAATTGCATCATCCGGCCGAAAATAACTAATACCTTCCATCTGCTCCAATATATTCATCCGAGCAAAGTTATCACTTTCCCGGGCCCGAGCTTTAAGTGAGGCGACGTGTTCATCAAGAAGGCTTTTTTCACCAACGATGTTTTCCACACGAGCGAGATTGATGACCACCTTAACAGGGAGAAGTGGTAAAAATTCCTTCAACAGGTTTTTGTGAAAAGAAGACGGTCTCCCACTGGACAGAAAACATGCTTTCCGTAAAATATAGTCGCTGAGTGCATCAGGAAAGACACGCTGTTTCGCTCCATACTGAAAAAGTAAACCATCGGTTTTCAGATCATCGCGGTACTGCTCTACTTCATAAGGTTCCACTTTGAGAATCTCTGCCAATTTATCGCGTATTTGGTTATTTTCCATGTCAATTGGTGCAATCCCGCTAAACCAGTTAAGCAATTTCCGCCGCCGCTCGCTGGATTCTGGATATTTTTTTAAGCTGTCGTTTAGGTAGGATTCAAAGGTAAGTTCGATTAATTTATCTTTTGTTAAGTCCTTTAGCGGACCAATGTCTTTATTAACCAAATCTATCACCATGACAGCGATTAACGGTGTGTCCCGCGCGAGTTTCGCCAATCCAGTCAACATAGCATTGTCGGGAATTCGCGTATGGGTGTGGATAAATTCTTTCGTTCTTTCCAAAGAGAGTTTCCCGATTTCAAGTTCATCAACCGCATTATCTGGTAAGGCAGTTCGGAAACTACCCTCTAAAAACGCTTTGAACGGCTTCCGAGTTATGAGAACTACTTTGGATTCGCTATATCCCGGACTATTCAGGACTATTCTGATACCACCGAGGTTATCAATAAAGTCATGTGCATCATCTACAAAAAAGATGTACTTACGATTGGGTGGAATGTCTGCTAAAGCACTTTCAAAACTGTCCTCTGCCATCTGAACAAAGAGAGGCTCATAATCCGGATGCTCGCGTTCGATCACCTTTGCGAATTCAATAGCGAGCTTGGTTTTTCCAATGCCGCCGCTACCGTATACCATTAACAGTCTTTTAACCGGATCTTGAACGAAGGTTTGAAACTGACCGATCTTGTCCTCTCGTCCGAAGGTTTCATAGTCGTATCTTAAAAGTCTATTTTGTCCTGCAATTTGATTTCGGAACATATCCTGCCAAGAAAGGAAAACAGGTAGATAGGGATCTCGGAATGAATTTAAGAGATAAGGAAACTCATCGGTCATTGTGATAAGATCTTCAGCGTCCCAACAGGTTAACGAAAAGGCGTAACCTTTTTGGTTCTTAATGTCCTCAATTTTACGCTTGTTACCTGCAGTCAGGAACGTATTGGTCATCAAGACGTAGTGATCACACTGCAACACATCGGCCTTGTCGAGTTCACCCTTTCTATGTTTGCTACCGATTACTGTTGAAAGGAAATTTCTACGCGCCTGCTGGGTTGTATACCTTGTTGGGTCAAAGAATTTGTACTGGAAGATCCAGGTACCCTCTTTTTCCTTATAAGGTCCGGTATAGTCCGCGTCAATTCCACCATCGCGACCTGGCGCATCGTACACTTTAACGAAGGGAGATACCTCTTTTTTCAAGAATAGATTGCAAAATCTATCAAAATCTTCCTGTGTTTTTATGGAGTCTGATAATACTTTTTTCATTGGGATTTTCCCTTGATGCTGGCAGAAAGTTGAACAGTGGGATAGATATATCTTCTCAAAACCAATTGTGTACACCAACAATGCTCTATGACAATATGTTAACATATTTTACGACAAAGGTCAATTTGTATTTCTGATGCACTTTAAGGATTTAATAACGTTTGACAAAAACATTCCCTTCTGTTAATCTAATGGCAAACTGATGACAGATACCACTCGGAGGAGACAGTTCCATGTATAAAACTGCGATGTTAGGGTGTGGGGGTCGCGCCCGTGGGCACGCAGATGCGTATCGCTTCGTCAAACGCGGGAAACTCGCCGCCATCTGCGATATGAACGAAGAACGCCTCAACAACTTCGGGGACGAATTCGGTATCTCTTCGCGCTACACCGACTTCGATGAGATGCTTGAAAAAGAGAAACCCGATGTCCTGCATATCGTCACAAGTCCTGTGGTTCCGAGTAGCAACGAACGGATCCGTTACCCGTTGATGAAACAGGCATCCGATCACGGTGTGCCTGCAGCGATTATTGAAAAACCAGTCGCGATTGAAGGCGAGGATTGGAAACAGATTGCTGGGTTAGCAGAAGAGACGAAAACAAAATTTGTCGTCAATACACAACTCAATTTCCACCCGAAAAACCTGGAATTCAAAAGAGATGTCGCTGAAGGAGATATCGGCGAGATTAAGTTCATTGATGCCAGCGCACGTAGTAGACCTTCCGAGCAAGGAGGACATGTGCTACAGTTGGTGTCATCCTACATTGACAACGCACATCCGGTACGGGTTCTTGGACAAATCGCTGGCAGCGAGCATTTAAATTCTGCGGGTGGGCATCCCGGTCCGATGCATGCTGCCGCTCAGGTTTTGTATGAGAACGGTGTCCATGTCTCTATTGCATTTGGTACGGAGATGGCACAAATGGCATCCGATGACCCGGGCATCTACGGTCACAAACGTGTTTTTGTTGTCGGGACGAAAGGCTTCGTACATTGGCGTTTTAGCAGTTGGGAACGTTCAACGCTGGAAGGTGGTTATGCGGGCGGTCCACTGAACTACGGGGAGCAAGATGTCGTTGCACAGGCTAACTTCATCGAAGCCATCTTTGATTGGTTAGAAGATGCGAATAGTGTGCATCCGACACATCTCAAGCAATCCCTCGTTGAAAATAACCTCATCTTAGGGATGTACCACAGCGGGATAACAAACGAGATTATTGATCTCCCATTTGAACCCCCGGATGGGTTAATGGACACACTTCGGGAGAAGTTGTGATTTTATTCTCGGGCGAAGTCTCCCTGCCTTTGCCTACTTTACCTTTTGGCGCGCCGATGGCGTGCCGTTGTTAACATCAGAGGAAACGATTTTATGTATAAAACTGCGATATTAGGGTGCAGAGGTCGCGCCCGTGCACATGCAAATGCCTACCAGTTCGTCAAAGGCGGGAAACTCGCCGCTATCTGCGATATGAACGAAGAACGACTCAGCGAATTCGGAGACGAGTTTGATATCTCTTCACGCTACACCGATTTAGACGAGATGCTTGAAAAGGAGAAGCCGGATGTCCTCCATATCGTCACAGCACCGGTACTACGCGGGACGAGTGAACGCATCCGCTATCCACTGATGAAGCAGGCTTCTGATCACGGTGTGCCTGCAGTGATCATTGAAAAGCCGATTGCCGTTGAAAGTGAAGATTGGAAGCAAATTGCGGGGTTGGCAGAGGAGACGAAAACGAAGTTTGCCATTAATACACAACTCAACTTTCACCCGAAAAACCTGGAATTAAAACAGGACGTTGCGGAAGGACGGATCGGCGAGATTAAGTTTATCGATGCGAGCGCGCGTAGCACACCGGTTGACCAGGGACCGCATGTGCTTCAATTAGTGTCCTCCTATATTGACAACGCACGTCCCGTCCGGGTTCTTGGACAAATCGCTGGCAGCGAGGGTTTGGATTCAGATCAGCCGTCTCCGATGCATGCAGCTGGACAAGTTTTGTATGAGAACGGTCTCCACGTCTCTGTCGCGTTCGGGACAGGTATGGGGACAACGGCATCCGATAACCCAGGTATCTACGGACACAAACGGGTCTTTGTTGTTGGGACAAAAGGGTTCGTGCATTGGCGGTTCAGCAGTTGGGAGCGTGCAACGCAAGAAGGCGGCTACGAAGACGGTCCACTGAACTATGGCGAACAAAATATCGCAGCACAAGCAAATCTCACCGAGGCAGTCTTTGATTGGTTAGATGATGAGAACAACGTGCATCCGACGCATCTCAAGCAGTCCCTCGCGGAGTTCAACCTCCTCTTAGGACTGTACTATAGTGGCATAACGAACGAGATTATTGACCTCCCGTTTGAACCGCCCGATGGGCTGATGGATTCGCTCCGAGAAAAGTTATAAACCGATAAACATAGCGGCAGGCGAGAATCTCGCCTGCTGTAAATTACACCACAATTGACAAACCTCCTAAACCCATGCTATAATATACGAAAAGAGATACACTAAAATCTTAGAAGGAGTGAGATGGCAAGTTTTGATACTGCCTCCAAGAAACAGATCGAAACAAATCCTCAAGATTTCGTAAACCTCTGCTTCAAATTCAGGACAGCAAATACCACTGTATTAGAGGTCGTTACACCAGAACAACCTACCGTTGAGATGCATCAAGCAGATACCCTCATTAAAATACTGCACAATAATCAAGAGGTGCTTGTACATTTCGAGTTTCAAACTACCGACAGTTACGATCCTGAGATGCCGCTCCGAATGGCAGGTTATATCATCCGAGCGATTGAAATCTATCGATTACCGGTGTATTCCAATGTCATCTATCTGCGTCCTGATGCCGGTAATAACGACCCGGGAAAATTTGAACAAAATCTGGAACGACATAATATTTCGATTGCGTACCAAGTTTTCCGTCTCATTGAGATAGATGGACAGGAAGTTCTTGATTTGAAACCTATAGGACTGATACCGTTCACCCTACTTATGAAGCGTCCAGCAGATATGGACGCAAAACAGTGGCTTCGTCGTTGTGTCCAAACTGCCGACAGTATTGACGTCTCGAACAAGCCGGAATATCTTGGGAGTCTCGTAGTTTTGGGAAACTTAGTTTACGATGCAGAAACGATTTTAGAGATCATTTCGGAGGAAACCATGCAACAGTCTTCTATCGCTGAATACTTAGCACCCGAAGCACACGAACAAGG
>JAPOZO010000085.1 GCA_026706025.1 Candidatus Poribacteria bacterium | reverse complement strand
CACACATTTTATTCCCCATAAACACACATTTTATTCCCCATAAACACACATTTTAAAATCCAAGATCTCAGGTATAGTGCGGGTTCTTGGCATCCTTAAACATTTTAAAAGGTATATATTAAAATAGTTAAAACAACATACTATAGTACACATTCAAAGAAGGAAACAATCTTTGGTTTCTGTTGTTTCTCCCCAAAAAATTAAAAAAGCGAAACCCCTTAACGCTATTAGATCAATTGACAGACAAAAACTTTACAACTACCCTCCGAGAAGTCATAGATATTGTAAGTCACTGACAAACGCCGTTTTAGTAGGATCAAACGGGACGGACTCGTCATACGGAATACAAGCATGCCGGCATTTCGAGAGATACCATACTCTGGGTGCTGGCAAACCTTGCTTACAAATATATGGAGGAATTAGACGCATCTAAGGGAATTCTGTGAAACCTGATTTGAACTCTGACGTTTTATCTCTGTAATTATTGCTGGCATGATGGCACGCTGGTTTGATGGCGTGATGGAATAGTGGTTTGCTGTCACACTGGCGTGATGGTTTGCTGGCATGCTGGCATGTATACATGGAGGTGCTTTATGAAGACGTTGGCGATTTTGAGCCGGAAGGGTGGAAGTGGAAAAAGCACTTTTGCGGTGCATCTCGCGGTTGCCGCGGAGAAGGATGGACATACGACTGCACTGATTGATCTGGATCCGCAGGCTTCGGCAGTAAAGTGGAGCCGCCGCCGCGAGGGTGATTCGCCTGTTGTTATTTCGGCACACTCGACGTTGCTGAATGAGGTTTTAGAGACTGCCGAGGAAGGCGGTGTGTCTTTATGTATTTTGGATACGTCTCCACATTCGGAGTCGGCGGCTCTTGATGCGGCGAAGGTGGCAGATCTGGCAGTGATCCCGTCACGACCTGCGATTTTTGATTTAGAGGCTGTCGGTGATACAATCCAGATCGCGGATATGGCGAAGGTGCCGGTCCGAGTTGTGTTGAATGGAGTGAAGCCGTCGGGGAGTGCTGCTATCAAGGCGAAAAAGGCGTTGGAAATTTATGATGTGCCGTGCGCACCATGCACGCTTGGGGATCGGGTGGCTTTCTCTCACTCGGTTGTCGATGGTGTAACGGCTCAGGAATACGAACCGACGGGTAAGGCAAGTAGAGAGGTTGGTGCCTTATACTCGTATTTATTAAGAGAATTGGAGGGTGTGTAGTATGGCAGGTCCAAAAACAGATTTAAAAGATGCTTTAGAACAGAGTGGTGGGAAGTTGCCTGTTCCAGAATCTAAGAAAAACCGATCGGTTCCTGTGGAACGTCAACAGAGTCCGTCTCGGGCTGGAAAAAAACCTGTAACAGTGCATTATGATAAGAACGCACATTTGCAGTTGAAAATTTTGGCTGCGGAAAAAGAAACGTCGATTCAGGCACTGCACGAAGAGGCTTTAAATGACTTGTTTGTGAAAAACGGTAAGCCGCCGATTGCTTAGGAGGTGGATGCGTGAATGCTAATGTTAATCCTAAGACGATTTTTACTGGTGACAATCTCCCTATCATGCGCGGAATGAATAGCGAAGCGGTTGACTTGACATACTTAGATCCACCGTTTAATAGTAGTGCAGATTATGCTGCATCGATTGGCTTTGCAGCTGCCGGTGCAGCATTTAAGGATACGTGGACACTTAATGATGTTGACATTGTTTGGCTTGATCTTATTGAGGTAAAGCATCCAACTCTGAACCGAGTCATCCATGCCTCTATGACGAATAGTGATAAATCGTCCCTCATTTACATGGAGGTTTGACTACCGGAAATGAGGCGTATTCTCAAGCCTACAGAGTCTCCAGTTTGAGAGATAATGACGAACCCAACGCAGCAGAGATTGTGAAAATCTCATAATTTTGCACAATTTGCACAATATCGCACTGTTCCGTGACCACATAAGCGGTTTATGGATCGGTTTAGCGAGCAGTGGCGATCCTCCTGCGCTCAGATGGACTTTGAAAAATGAGTTTTGTTTGCTGGGAAAGAGAATTTGCAATTTGTTTGTTTTTGTGGTAGACTTTATACAGCTTGGCGGATAGGAGTATCATCTCGGCGCACCTCAGCGTCGAGTCCTATCCAACTTGGTGATACGGGTTGAATGTCAGTTGCCAAGGGAAACCTTGTTAAATCTATTTTTTTTATGACTGGGCACTGCCGACGTGTGCTTGGTTAATTACTCTTTTACATTTTGGGTGGGCTCTGTGCCATCCCTTTTCATGAATTCATGGATTAATTCATTAAGGATGGAATAATGACAATCAAGTTTTTAGATCGAAACAGTTCTCAAAGTGTTGCAAGTGCACCGGACGACGCACAATTTAGTTTAAGAAGTAGAAGTGATTCGGACTCGTATACAGTTATCGCTGAATACAAGGAGCAGGGGACAAAATCAATGGTAAATGCTGTAACGATTTTTTCTGGCTCTTTGGACCAAGCCACTGCTAATAAGTGTATTGATAAGATATATGAGCATCTACTTGCAAAGGAAACCTTCTGTGATTTGACGGGAATTCAGGGAGAGGAGTAATGTTTATTAAAACTGAAGACAACAAAATCATAAACCTTAATCACTACCGCAGTGTTGAAGTGTGCAAATTGCGTGATGGTTATGTTCTCAGGGCACTCCTGGCTGTAGGCTTTGAAAATAGAACCAAATATGATGACATTGCTGCATTTGATGACGAAGAAGCAGCGACTAAGGCACTTGATCATCTTTTCGGACTAATCTTTAATGAGAAAACGGCATGTAATCTCAAAGATTTCGGAAATGGTATGGAATCAATACCAATCGTGGCGAGCATAGTTGGACGCAAAGGTTAATATGAAAGAGACGATAGTTGAGCAGGAGGTTAGGAGATATTTCACTGACCGATTCCCGCAATTTTCTGTATCACAGCAATGTGAAATCCGGTTCAGCTCAAGAAAACGGGGCATTACAGATATTGTTCTGCATCAGCTTGTCAATGGAGAAAACGGGTATTTTGTTGCTATTGCGGAGTGCAAAACGCGTCCGCTTCTAGTCAATTGCTTCTTCGCTCGCGCACAGTTGAAAAGTTTTTGAGTGCTACCAATACACGCTATGGGCTGCTCGCTATTGGCACAGATCCGAGAGACTGGGAGTTTTGTGAAAATAAATCTAATAATTGGTTTGCCTCGATCGAGCAAGCCGATTTTGAATCAGGTATTGATAATTGGAAGCCTGTCTCAGTTGACGCTTTGACTGTAAGCCTACAGCCTACAGCGCGAACAGAAAGCAACACGCTGGTGGAAACAGGTTGCGTTTGCTCTTTTCGTTGCGTTTCTTATTTCTTGTGCGTCTATTGCTCTCTTATGGCAGAAACCTCTACCTGAGTCTGTTGTCTATATCACGCGGACGGGGAAAAAGTGTCATACTTACGATTGTAGTTTTTTAAAGCAGTATGAAATCAAAGATAAATTTGCAATCTTAACTTAATAAAGCCAGGAAGGATTATGATCCTTGTGGGATTTGTAATCCTGAGCGGTAAGGGTTGTTTTATCACATGGATTTTGAGAGGAAAGTGTTATGGCACAGCAGAGTACATATGGTGAAATTGAGGAAAGAATAGGTCGTCTCCAAGGACAAGTAGAAGCGTTTAATACGCGAGTGGAAGGAGTTGGTGAGGATGTTAATAATGTTGAATCGCGTTTGGGTGATCGGATTCAAGGGGTCAAAGGGGACCTTGAGGGCGACATCCAGAATATCAAGACCGATCTAAAAGGGGACATTCAAGGGGTCAAGACAGACCTTGAGGGCGACATTCAGAATATCAAGACCGATCTAAAAGGGGACATTCAAGGGGTCAAAGGGGACCTTGAGGGCGACATTCAGAATATCAAGACCGATCTAAAAGAGGACATTCAAGGGGTCAAGACAGACTCCAAGGACAGACAAAAATTCTTGATGTGGTTCATAGGCATAATTGTTGTAGCTGGAGGTATTTTTGTTAATTTTATAACCCCTTTCCTTGTTCAGTTATTTACAGGATCTACACCATAAAGATTTTTGTTTCCAAAGGAGATGAGAAATGTCAAAAGAGGAACAACGGTTGGAAACATATACACCTACGCGTTTGGAATGGCTTTGTGTCTATTTAAATAGTCTTTTACCCAGCACGATACTACAAATCAACGGTTTTCATTCTATGTTTATGATCGACAATGCTCAGAAGGATATAGAGTTACACATCAGACATTATTCTCATATGGATGAAGATTTCATAAATGATTATGTTGAAAACGCAAAAGGATTGGCAACATCAATAATTGATTCCTACGAATGGGATTCATATATTAAAGTTGATGTCCGCATTACTAAAATAGATAGGGAAAAACAGTATGAGAAAGACTATTCTCCTGATGAGTAAAGTGCCTTCCAACACTTAATTAGCAGTTACTAACCAGCGATTTTCGTTCGCAAAGGAAAGCGTATTGATTTGAGGAGTAATATATTGAAAAAAGAAAAAATCTTTTATGATGCCGTATATCATCGAATTGATTCAACTGATAGTGATGTTTTCTATGTCGAAGAGATGGAAAATACATCCGATTTATGCAGATATATGGATTTAATTGAACTTATATATCTTATTCAAGATGGTATATTGGAATTCAAGCAGTTGGCATTATTTGATGATCCGAACGAAAACAGAATATTTTTAGGTGACGAAACTGCCAAAGATTACTATGAAAAAAACGAAGCAGAAATAGACATTTCCTTTGAGGAGTTTTTGAAAAACGTCAAAAGTCTATCGACAATAGAGTGTCTAAAGATATATGCCTTCTGCTTTACATTAAATTATGATGACCAATATATGTGGGATCACTACACAAGTAAGCACGTCATGGTGAGAGTCAAAAATATAAAATCTCTCGCCAGAAGTTTTAAAGTTGATAACAAGCCGAACCCAAAAATATTCATTGAAAAAATTGAATATATTGATGGGAAAAATCTCCGGCAAGCTAAAGCAAAGCTTAACGGGTATTTCAAGCACCCTCACTTAACTGCCTTTATAAAAGACGAAGCCTATGAGAAAGAACGTGAAATACGCGCTATATGTCGAGTGGATACGATTTATGAAGGGGTAAAAAACCTAAATCCCGTAATAGCATCAGCCCTACCGCCTGTACTAAAAATAAACGCGAATCCTAATATATTCATAAAAGAAATAATTCTATCACCATACTTACCGGAATCAAATCAGAAAGTGATTCGGGATGTGATAAAGTCTTTGTCCCCTCATTTAAAAGTATCTCAAAGCCGAGTAGAATCTACACCTGGTCTACATAAAAAAATACTTCAAGAGATTGACTTTTCAGACGCTCCACATCCTGAAATAAAAGAACTTGGGACCTATAGACAAATCATAATAAATGATGATGGTACTTTTGAAATCGAAATGGTTCCGGAAGAAACATCAGCTTCTTGACAGTTGTTTTGGTGATAAGTTCGTGACGATTTCTCCTAACTCCACTTCGAGTCTAATTTTTCCTATCTACTACTCCTTTTATCTCTGAGATACCCACGTTTTTTTAGTCCATCGTAGATGCATTGTTCAATGAAGTTGAGGGTGTTACCCCTTCAATGGATAGGACGCTCTGGATTTCGGGCATGCTGTCGATTTTCAGGACCCTCTTGATGATGAATTTGGCGACGGCAGCACCTCTTGGGGCGATGCCGTGCTTTTTGCCGAAGGTGAGCATCTTGCTGTGTCTGACGGTAGGATGTTTGATGTCTCTGTGAGTCTGGGGGATCGCGATAAAGGAGTCTCAACTTCCACCAGTTTAAAACATTTCAGGTGCACCAAAGTTGTATCCTCCCTACTTTGATAGCGTTATATAATTACACTTATATAATGCTATCAACACTTTGGAACATTAACATACTTCCACCCTGAAGGGCAAGGTTTTAGAATCAAAAACTTGATAAAAACTGCTAACTACAAGGAGCCCATAATGATAAATGTAGGTGAACAACTTGTATCTTCATACTTACGCTATATTCGACATTGCGATTTCACCCAAACGAGCCTATACACTATTCAATCTCAAGGTGATATTGACGTTGTTGGACTGAATCGGACTGATCAGCGGGCTTATATTTGCGAGGTCGCTATTCATTTAACGGGATCAGGAATTCAGTACACAAAAAATGGAAAGGTCAATAATGTGGATAAATTGACAGAGAAATTCTGCAAAGATATTGAATACGCTGAAGAATACCTAAGTGAATATGATAAGCATTTCATGCTTTGGAGTCCAATTGTTAAGGGCGCGCGCATGCCACATATCGAAGAGGTTAAAGAAAACATTATGAATTGGTGTAAAATCGAAATTGAGCTTGTGGTTAACGAGAAGTTTCAAGAGTGTCTAACTGAACTGAGAGATTATGCGAAAAGTCAGACAAGGGTACTTCAATGTCCCCTACTGCGGCTGATGCAAATAGAAGAAGTTGTAAATAAGTATGTAACAACGCTAAGTGATAAATCAAGGGCCCAATCCTAAGTTATACAACGCTATCAATACCCTGGAGAAGGTCAATGAGTGTGATCGTCAACGCTGATCCTAACACCACAATCTTACAACTCCCCGAAGAAATCGGATCCCTAATCAAAGTTTCCATCTCGGAAAACACGCTGAAAGCCTATCAGCGCGCGCTACACAATTTAGAGACATGGCTATCAAGTCGAACTCTATCCGATGCGCTGTTAGCCGAATACATCACTGAATTACACAATACAGGGAAAACCCCCGCGACAATCGGACAAGCCGTTGCTGCTGTCAAGTGGCAACTCAAACATCAATGGCAAGAAATCATCAACTTTCCTATTACACACGCAACGTTGGCAGGTATCCGTAGAGAAGGCAAGGATAGAGGACGCGGACAGGTCAATGGTCTAATTTGGCAGGACGTGGAAAGGATCTGTGTCTATGCGGAAACCGAAAGCACGATTGCAGGCTTACGGGATGCAGCAATGATACGCCTCATGAGCGATTGTCTGTTGCGGATATCTGAAGTTGTTACGGTCAACGTTGGGGACCTCAAAGAAAAGACGCTCGCACTCCGATCGTCAAAAACTGATCAGGAGGGCACCGGCGAAAGTCTCTATGTCTGTGACGCAACACGAAACGTGTTAGATCGGTACCGCGAACGATCTGGCATTACAGACGGTGCTATTTTCCGACACATTCGCCGCGGTGACCACATCCAGTCGGATCGGCTCACCGCCCACTCCGCACGCCGCATTATCAAAAAGCGGGCTGCTGATGCCGGTGTAGAAGGTTTTATCTCCGGGCATTCCCTTCGCGTCGGATCTGCTGTCTCCCTCGCGCAAGCCGGGGCGACCGTCGTCGATATGCAAGTCGCAGGACGCTGGAAATCCTCACAAATGCCAGCACACTACGCAAAAGCAGAACTCGCTGAACGCGGCGCAATCGCAAGATTCAAGGATGGCAAGCGATAAGTGGAGGATAGTGGAAATAACTAAGTTAGTGCAATCGCCTATTATTTTTGCGGTGCCCATTTAAATATTCATGGCAGCGGTGTCTCGGCCACGGTTTGCCCAACGCCTCAAAGAAAACACGAGACCCGTGTTCGTTCTTACAATAAAAAACATCTTTGCCACAATAGGGGCAGTGGGTTGGTATAGTCTTCAAGCGAGCACGTCTTAACCACTTTATGGTAGAACACCTTCTTGCCACAGTAGCCACACCGACGTTTCTGCGTTATACGTTCGGGGTTGTTCTGACAGTTTTTCCTGTTGTATCTGCTGTAAAACATTATTGTCTCCTTATTTGGCAGACAGCCACACCGTCGCCCATCCGCCGAATTTAAATAAAAAAGTCCGCTGTGGCTTACGCTTACCGGCAATCTCTAACTCGAAATTGGAATAAAATAGCAACCCAATCGGCTGCTAATGTTTCCTACCTGATAATTCTCATTTTCTTAATAACTCCTAGATCTGAGATATGGTATTAGGAACATTACCATTTTTTAGATAGACTGTAAACCGTTTGAGCTGTAAACTGTTGAACTGTAAAGTAAATGTTGGAACGTGAATTGAATAAAAAAGTCCGCTGTGGCTTACACTTACGGGTAATAACATTAAATTTTTCACCTGGCAACTCTCTATTTTCACGCTTTGGTCCCAGGTATGGAAATTTATTTTTTCTTCAGCCTGGTGCATGAAAAGTTGAATTTCTTTCTCTATAGTATGTTAATTTTTTCAAAATAAATCAAAACCAGCTTTTTTTATACCAAATTACTGCATTTTTTCCGAATTTTCATCAAAAATAGCAAAAAATTCTCAAAAAAGTCGAGAAAACGGCAAAAACACTCCATTCTTGCATATACTATAACCCCCAAAAAAGAAATGGAAAATGTCTTTAAAAGCAGAAAGGAGCAGGTAGATGAGAATTCCCCCGCTTTGTCGCTTATTCATTTTTCTTATAGCCCTATGGGGTTATTACGCACCACACGTCGCGCTTGCCCAAGAGGGTTGGATGCCGGATCCGCAGCTCCGGCTTGCTGTTAGAGAAGCCCTCGGTTTACGAACCGATGAACCTTTCACACCCGATGATCTGCTACAACTCCATAGACTTGATCCCTATAAATATAGGGTGAAAAGTCTAAAAGGTCTCGAACACGCGAAGAATCTCACCTGGTTCTCGTTTGCTGGCAACGATGTTTCCGATGTCTCACCACTCGCGACACTCACCAAACTTGAGGTACTCTTCGGTTGGTCGAACAAAAAACTCTCCGATATTTCGTCTTTAGTCAACCTGACGCGACTGAAAAAACTCAATTTATCCGGTTGTCATATCGAGGACATCTCTGTGGTTGGTAATTTTCGGCGATTGGAGCGATTGGTTCTCAGCCGTAACAAGATTTCGGACATCACACCGCTGGCGAACCTCACACGTCTCATTGAATTGTTCCTGCGTAAGAATTTGATTGTTGATGTCAGTCCACTGGCGAACTTAGATCGCTTAGAGAGACTTCATATTGACAATAACTGGATTTCAGATTTCTCGCCACTTGATGGATTGACGTTGACGGAATTCATCTACGATGCGGGGTGTCGCATTGAGGCGGTACCCGTTGATGAGAGGATCGCAAATCGAACTTACCCCTCTTTTTTCCAACCTTGGTCAGATATAACGAATCTCCCCGAACTCTCACCGGCAGAACGCATCGCGCTGCATGATTTGTATCTCGGTGGGACCTTTAAACTCCATTTCCTTGATACAGATACCGGTTTTCAGTTAGTTGGCGATCTTCAGGCATCGAAACTCGAGCGATATGTCTTAAGCGAAGTGAACCCGAAAATGGTTGTTATCCTGCCAATCGGCATGCGCGACAGATTCCCCGATGAGTATCCTGAAGATTGGCCGTATTGGATCCGAGATGCAGATGGCAACCGTGTCCGTTCAGGGGAGAGTGGGGCATTTTTTACAGACTTCACGCATCCGGGTATGCAAGACATCATTGTTGAGCAGGCAATCGCTGCGCGTCAATGTGGGCTCTACGACGGGATTTTTTTTGATTGGTGGAATGAGAGGGGGCCTGTGCTTTACAGTGATTTTTCCCCGATACCGCACCAGACAAATGAAGTCGAGCAACGCGCACGCGATATAATTATCCGACGCGTTCGCGAAGCCGTCGGTGAGAATTTTCTCATCATGGTCAATTCTAACCGTCGGAAACCCGAACGTGCTGCACCTTACATCAACGGGCTTTTCATGGAAACCGGTCTTGATTCCCCGAGTGGCTATACACATAAAGGACTTCAGCGGATCGAAGAGACGCTGCTCTGGGCAGAAGTAACGCTCCGAGAATCTCGCATCAACTGCTTGGAAGGTGAGGGACTCGCGACGCAATCGCCAGAGAGCCCCGATAACCTACGAAACATGCGGCTGATGATAACACTCAGCCTGACGCATTCTGATGGCTATGTGAGCTACAATTATGGCGAGCGACCGAATGATCCGATCTTACCGGCTCACGGACAGATCTGGACAGATTTTTGGGATACCGAACTCGGTCGTCCGATCGGGCCCCGCGCCGAAACCTATCGAAACATCGACGGCTTGTTTATCCGGGAATTTGACAATGGGTGGGCCGTCTATAACCGCTCCGGTCTACCGCAAACCATCAGTTTGCCCGTTGAAACGACGGGTGTCGCGAGTCAACTTCTCGGCAGACAGCACACGATCCCTGATCTCGATGGCGAAATCTACTTGAAAGCTGGCGAGGTTGAAAACCGTGCCGATCTTAACGGCGACGGCACGGTGAATATCCTTGATTTAGTCATTGTTGCCAACGGCTTAGGTTCGGATACCCCAGATCTCAACGGCGATGGCACCGTGAATATTTTGGATCTCGTGATCGTCGCGAACGCTTTTGAATAGAGACACGCAAACAGAGTGTAAGGAGACGTACTTTATGAAAAGAATCTTATCGCTACGAAAAAATTGTCCGACGAAGTCACTTCGTGAGACGCTTTTCCTCTGTTTCTGTTTTCTGATCGTTTTTCAGATTGCTGAAGCACAGCACTGGATGCCGGATGCCAATTTGCGGCACGCCGTCCGCGCGGCACTTCAACACCCCGAAGACCAGCCACTCACCCGAAATGACTTACTTCACCTCGAACATCTTGATCTCTATCAGCTGAACATCAAGGATCTCACAGGTATCGAACATGCGACGAATCTGACATGGTTTTCTTTCGCTGAAAACGATGTCACTGATCTCTCACCCCTTATGACACTCCGTAAGCTTCAAACCTTATACGGCTGGTCAAACTACCAAATTGTTGACATTTCGCCGATCGCCAACTTAACGGCGTTGCGGATCCTGAATCTCTCGGTCTGTAACATCTCCAAGATCGAGGCGATCGCAGGCTTAACCGGATTAGAAAAATTGAATCTCGCTTACAATAAGATTGAAAATATTGAACCGATCGCGAACCTCAAAGAACTCAGAGAACTCTACTTGAGGGCGAACAATATCATTGATATTCGTCCATTGACGCATTTAACGAATTTGGAGGAGTTATGGATTGATAATAACCCGATCCAAGATTATCGTCCACTTCAGGCGTTGGACATCATTGAACTCGTACATGATGAGGTCTGTGATTTGCTTGATGGACTCGCGATCCCTCAGTTCCTCGAACGCATTGAGAGCCGAAACTATCCATCCGTTTTTCAGGCGTGGAGCAGTGTTCAGAATCGTCGAGAACTCTCAAATGAAGCGGGCATTGCGCTCCATGATTTATACTTCACCTGCTGTGGCGCGCTTCGGCTTGACTGGCGGCAAACCGATGAAGGTGCGAAGTTGCTCGGAAATATCGAAGAGGCACGCGCGAAACGCGAGGCGTTAGCCGCGGGGAATCCGAACCTCATTTTATTGCTCGAAATCCGTATGCGCGACGCTTTTGAGACCCCCTTTTATCACAAAGATTGGGCGTATTGGATAAGGGATGCCGCGGGTCAGCGTATACCTGTCCCAGGATACCCCGCCTATCTCATGGATTTCACGCATCAAGATGTCATTGACCTCATCGTTGAACAAGCCATTGAGACGAAACGCTGTCAAATTTTTGATGGTATTATGCTCGATTGGTGGAATGAACAGTACCCAGTGCTTCGCAATGAATGGACGCAACCGGGCTACCGCGGCGATGAAGCCGAGCAACGCGCACGCGATGAAATTATCACGCGGATTCGTGAGGCGGTCGGCGACGATTTTTTGATCCTCGTCAATACGAACAGAAGAAAACCGACGCGCGCCGCCCCGTATGTCAACGGCTTATTTATGGAGACACTCCGGGATAATGACAGCGGATACACACGCGATGGACTTATCGAGATTGAAAGCACGCTCCTGTGGGCAGAGGAGAATCTCCGAGAACCACAGATCAATTGCTTGGAAGGTTGGGGACTGCCGAGTGAACCCCCGGATTCACCGGATAACAGGCGATGGATGCGTGTCTTCACGACGATGGGGCTGACGCTTTCAGACAGCTATGTGCTTTACAATGATGGTAATAGCCATAGACACGACTGGTACGATTTTTGGGATGCCGAAATCGGTCGCCCGATCTCACAGACAGTCAAAACCTATCTCAACATCGACGGACTCTTTATCCGGGAGTTTGATCACGGGTTCGCTGTCTACAACCGCTCCGGCAGAGAACAACAGATCGAGTTCGGGGAGAATGTCTCAGGCTCCGCATCAGGTGTTGAAAACAAACGCTCGCACACGATACCGGATCTCGATGGCGAAATCTACTTGAAAGCTGGCGAGGTACGTAACCGCGCCGACCTGAATTCCGATGGCACTGTCAATATCCTTGACTTGGTGATTGTTGCCAACGCGCTCGGTGAAAACGAACCCGATCTCAACGGCGATGGAGTGGTGAACATCCTCGACCTTGTGATCGTCGCAACGGAGATGTAACGTCCCTTATCAGCACGTAATTTTCAAGGAGAGATGAATGAAAATCGTATTTTCCGTTATTATCGGCGGTTTCTTACTTCTCAGCGTTGTTTTCGCAGAAAAGCCGAGTGTCCGGGATCGGATTGCGAACCGGAGTTATCCATCAATCTTCATGGCGTGGCACGGCATTTTTAACCCACCCGAAAGAAAAACGTTTAGAGAAACGAACCAGTATCACGATTTGATGTGGTCGCCTGAAAGTCTCTTACACCTCGAACGTCAACCCGATGAGACCTTCGTCATTACCGGCGATCTTGAATTTTCTGAGACAGAATTTCAGGCCTATCGGCAAAACCCGAATATCGTGATACTCCTCGCAGTGCCCTTTATCGAGGCATCAAGTCCCGATGCCGTCTTCTTTAACGAATTCTATGATGACGACTTCCCGTGGCTCCTCGACGCATCGGGGGATCACGTCTATCTGGATCATCCGCAAATAGATTTCACCGATCCGCGGTTTCTTGCGTTGTTCAGAGCGTTAGCGGTTGCCGTCGATCAGAGCGAGTTCTACGATGGGATCTTCATTGATTATTGGGACGAAGGTGGGGTAACACTGAAAGGCTTACGGACGTTGGAAGCCGAAGTCGCTGCGCGTGTTGAGATCCTGAGCAGTGTTCGTGCCACCGTCAGTGCGGATTTTCTGATCCTTGTCAACGGGAACATGCGAAGCGCGAGTCGTGCTGCCCCTTATATCAATGGCGTTTTGCTTGAAACCTATCGAGTGGATATGTTAGACGATTACGAGTACCTTTCGATGCAATGGTTTGAAGCGAACCTGAGATGGGCCTCGGAAAATCTTCGGCACCCGCAGATCACCTGTTTCGAGGTTGAGGGTATCGGTTTGCAATACCCTTTCAGCGACGAGAATCTGCAAGATATGCGTGCCATGTTGACGCTGTCCCTGACGCACTCCGATGCCTATTTTCTTTATACGATGGGTGTCAACAGCGAAGAAGAACAGGCGCACCGACACGACGATCTTTATTATAACCCCTATAATGCGGATCATGCCAATGCGCATGCGCAAGGGCTCTTTCATCTCCACCATCACGCCCACTATTGGTACGATTTTTGGGATGCCGATCTCGGTCGTCCGATCGGTGCGAAAGCCGAAACCTATGAAAACATTGCCGGGCTGTTTATTCGCGAGTTCGATCACGGGTTCGCCGTCTACAACCGTTCGGGTAAACCCCAACACATACAGTTCCCGGAGAATGTCTCAGGCTTCGCTTCGGGTATCAAGAATAACCGCTCACACACGATACCGGATCTCGACGGCGAAATCTACTTGAAAACTATCAACCCCGCCGATCTCAACGGCGACGGCACGGTGAATATCCTCGACCTTGTGATCGTCGCGAACGCGCTTGGTAAAGATACCCCCGATCTTAACGGCGACGGCACGGTGAATATATTGGATCTCATTATTATAGCAAAGGAGATTTCTCAATGAATTGGGTAAGGCATTTTCTTCTTAGAACTATTTTCTCTGTTGTTTTCATAACAACATTCGTTTTCTATAATAAACTCGTCGTCGCAGCTGCGCTCGAATGCGAAATTTCTACACCACCAATTAAGACACGGATCCAGAATCGGGACTATCCATCCGTTTTTATGGCGTGGTATCACATTCAGAACTTACCACTGACAATTACACCTGATGAACGCATCCCTTACCACGATCTCGTCTGGGATGCGTCCTACGGCACACAGTACTTTTCGCTGTCTAATGAACTCATTGACCCGGAGAACAATTTCCATTTTGAAAAACTGAAAACGCTTCAGATGCTCGCAGCGAATCCGAACTTAATTTTTGTTGTGACACTGCCGCTGCGTTACGTCTCTGAAGACAACTATTTGCTCCAGGAACATCTTCAAGCAGACGATTTCCCCTGGCAACGCGATACCGATGGCAATAGAGTCCTTGATACCGTGCCCGGGGGTGCCGGTGATTGGGTCGATTTCACGCTCCCGAAAGCACAAGAGATGTTTCCACACCTCGCGAAAGGCTTAAAAGATTGTGGGTATGACGGCATTTTTATTGACTTTTGGCAAGAAGATCGCGATCCGATCCTGCGGCAGGGGCAAGTCGATATATTGAAGAAAATCCGGGCAGCTGTTGGCGACGATTTTTTGATCATTGCTAATACCAACGATCAAATTAACCCGAGTTCTGCGCCTTATATCAATGGTCTGATGATGGAAACCTATCGTGCGTTATCCGATAACTATAGCCACGCGGGGATGATCGGACTTGAAGAGACGTTACTCTGGGCAGCGGAAAACCTTCAAGAGCCTGTCGTCAATTGCCTTGAAGGTGAGGGGATTGGGGAGGAATCACCGATGAGTCCAGCGAATTTACAGGGGATGCGACTCATCACGACGCTATCGCTGACACACTCGAACGGTTACGTGCTCTATACAATGGGTGTTCAACATGGTGAGCCCCATACGCATGATGCAGATTATTCGGGGCCGCATTATAACCCTGAAACGGGGGATCCGCGGGCAGAAGCGCACGCTGAAGACCACGATACCTTATTTCATCATCACCATCACGAGCACTATTGGTACGATTTCTGGAACGCTGATCTCGGTAAACCGATAGGTGAAATAGGGGAGTTGTATCAAACGCCAAACGGCGTTGCTATCGATGGGCTGTTTATCCGAGAGTTTACCAATGGATGGGCGGTCTACAACCGTTCCGGTAGAGAACAGATGATCCAACTCCCGGAGAAAGTATCGGGTTTCGCATCAGGCATAGAAAACAGACGCTCGCACACACTTCGAGATCTTGACGGCGAGATTTACCTGAAACCTGTCGAGGTTCAAAACCCCGCCGATCTCAACGGCGATGGGGTCGTGAATATCCTTGACTTAGTCATTGTTGCCAATGGCTTAGGTTCGGATGCCCCGGATCTCAACGGCGACGGCAGCGTGAATATCTTGGATCTCGTCATCGTTGCGAATGCTTTTGAATAATAATCAGGATTGCTATTTCGCCACCCGAATAATAAGAAGGTCATCGTGAAAAAAACTCAGTATTAGTCGTCTGCATTCTGTTCTATGCCAGTGTCGCCCCCATTGTAGCAGAGATGCCTGAAATCGCAGCGGCGCGGATCGTAGGGGAAAACGACGCTAACGGTTTTAAGTGGAAGTGGTTTGCGACGAGCTATTGTACTGTTGCCGCCACACCGGGATTAATTGTGTTGTCAGGCTGGTTCAGCGATACCTATTTAGATTAGCCACTTGATATTACCCATCCGGCGTGTTGCATTGCGATCTACGGGGCATACACATTTACACCCACAGCGGTTGCCCTGATCGACGCACCGACACCGCCAGTTGACCGCCTCTTAGGAAAATCGCCAGACTGGGTAAATGCTTATACAAAAGCCTATAAGAAGACCATGAGAGTATATAGAGCCGATTCGAGTATAAGGGGTTGTGTGTGGGTAGCGTGGTCTTGGCAGCTACGGTTTATTCGCTTGCTCCCTATATTTGGAATGCTACACTCGGCGGTGTTGATTAGCAGATACCCTTTATGTTGCTAACGAGGCTAAAGCGTAGGGCTGGATTTCGTTTTTATTGCCAATGCTTTTCAAGCCTTGTTCTTGGAAATAGCGATGCGAGGGTACGACCTCGCAGTGCTACGCAATCCACAACAACCGGCGAGGCTTCCTTACGTACTCTGCTTGACACAAACGCATCACAACGCGTTTAATCCCACAAGAGCATCCCCTCAAGTCCAACCGCAACTGCGTCCGCTGCGTGCCGTTCGTGGTTGCCCCTAAAAATCATTTATAAATACAGAGCCATTCAATTGTCACACAACTCCGATTTTTCGTCCACCTCTCTTCCCAGTAGGAGCGAGCTGTGCTCGCGATCCCTCCGCGAAAATGCCTGAAAAAACCGAAAACTGAATGGCTCTGTTTATAAATATAAGTTGACTAAAAATATATAAATAAACTACAATAAAACAAGAAAAAACCGCTTCATAGCGGAAGCGGTTTAAAGTCAAACATTCTACTCTCGGAAAATGACCTATATCCCCTTAATAGGGTTATTGTCCCAATTCACTCTGTAGCATCTACCAAAACGCTACAGACACCCTAAATGGTGTTTAGTCGATAATCACACGACAAAGGTGACAAGGGGTATAATTATATGATACGACATTCTCAAAAAAATGACAACAAAAAAAATGTTGCCACTCTCCGTGAGAAAATCATCTCGCTTATCGCTAAACATGCGCGATACCCCCGCGACCTTTATGATGCCTGTGCGTGCGATAGCACGCTCACGCCTACCAAATTCCGTGACCTGCTCAATGAAATGCACCGCGACGGCGACATTCATATCAACACTGACAACCGCGTGATATTGCCCAAACCATCCCCTGAAACAAAGTCACCGCCCGCAGAACCGCCTGCCTCCCCAGTCAAAATTGAAAACAGCCCCGATGACACCCGAATTCACTTCCTCGTCAACCGATCACGCGTCCTGAAGGACCCGAAACAGAAAAAATATCTTGATAATCGCTACTACGCACATAAGAACTACAAACCTGAACAGATACCGCTCAATAGCGTCTGCGAGGAAACACTCCTAAAAGGCTACCAATTCGTTCCGGGTGAATTTATTGATAAAGACAACACCGGCATCCGCACGGCTGCAAACTGGAAATCTCAACAACTCTTTCTCGTCGAATTCGACGACACCGCCGAGAAAAGTCTTGACGAATTCATAGAGGCACACCCGTTTGTGAAAGAAAATGCATGGCTTGTTACCGAAAGCCTCCGGTCCCGATACGATGACCCTAATGACCCAAAATGCAACGGACAACTCCGCGTCCGAGCCGTGTTCTGCCTACCCGTGGCCGTCACGACCACTGATGAACGCCAATGGATTTATGACGCTTTGGAAAAAGAGATGCCCGACTGCGATGACGGCTCCGCCAACTCTATCACCAACGGCGGACTCGGCAAAGCTAACACCGAACACATCAAAATCGGAAAAATCGTTGATATAGACTGGTTAAACACCGTCATCGCGACTGGACGGCAGAAAAAAGCGGAAGCCGATAAAACCAAAGCACGCGCCGCAGAAGAACGAGAACGCAAAAAAGCCGAACGCGCCGCAAAGGGACATACCGAGCGCGCGGGCGAAATCCCACTTGACGCGTTGGCGAAATCTGATCCAAGTCTTTTTTTAGAGTCCCTGGGCTTATCTCTGAAATCTAAAAGCGAAAAATATCAACACTGGGGCAGAACCGAAAAACAAGGGGATACGGCTTTATCGGTCTGGCTATCGGATCACGGCAACTATCAAATCCGTGTTTTTGCCAACTCAATACCCGTACCACTGGCTGTCAATGGGGCAATGCCGTTCACCCGGTTTTACTGCTACCACGAACTCCAGACCGACACAGAAGGAATGCAACCCGACAGTCAACAATGGAAAGATCTCAACGCAGAACTCGCACGCCTTGGATATGGTACATGGCTATCCGATGAAGATTTTAAAGCCAAACATACCACACCCACGCAGACATCTATAAAGTCAAGCAACCATAACGAGAAACCTCAACCCGTCAGAACGCTACCGCCTGACCATCCGCTCCTGATCTCTGCCCCCGCCGTTGAAGTCCGTGAATCCCCGTCATTTCCTTATTTCTCGAAAGAGGGAAGGGATGTTGTCAGCAATGTGCTATTACTGGATCCTAACGCGGGATGGCACGGGCAAACACCTGTGTTCACGAACAAATATGAGTATCTGTACCCGCTTACAAACAAATTCGCACGCAACGGGCAACCGAGTGAAGTCGAAAAGCGGCGCGTCTGGTCTACGCTCTTTGGAAGTTGTGGCATTTGTGGTGCAGCCACGGCGCAATGGATTGACAGGTATCTGCTCACCGCGGGGCTGTATTGTGATGGCTGTCATAAAGATTATCATCTCGGCTCATATCTCGAAATCGAACTGAATCGCAAACTTCCGAACTCAATTGTAAGTGATTATCAAGGCTTTCTTGGCGACGATCCTGAATTTGCGGATTTTCGGCTCTGGCAACCCCGGACCCTGACGCATCTCGGTGCTGCGATGTCCACAGGTAAAACAACAGAAATAGATACACTCATGACCACTTTAGCAATTCAAGGACTTGGAAAAGGCATCATCGCTGTCCCGCAGGTCGCACTCGCTCGCTTCCTTGCGCACTATCTGCGTCGGAAACATGGGTACCGATCTTGGGGCTTATGGCACGAAGGGTGCCACAAATCGGAGAAGTTTATAGGGAACATAGGGGCAATTGTCTGTCTGCCGTCGCTACCACAAGCGGTTAGATATGCAAACGACGCGGGTGTGCAACACCTCTATATCGCGATTGACGAAGTAGATTTTGGCTACAATCTGCTATCGCTTTCCATAGAGCAAGCAACTGCCGTGAAAAAGTGCCTACGTGATGCTCTAAACACAACAGGATTGGTCGTCAGCGGTCAAACTGAGTCAACGTTGTCACTTGAAGCCCTTGCCGAAGAATTGGAATGCGAAGAAAGGCAAGGCTTTTACAATACTGCCCCCCCTGCCGACGGGCATGTTCTGATGCATAAGTACCCGAACATAGAAGGCAAAGCCAACGCCATTTTATGCGGTGTGATAGATGAAATTTCCGATGTCCTCTTCGCAGGATGTAACGCTTACGTCTTTTGTAGTTCCCGCCGCGATGGGGACATTATTGCCGATGTGTTTCAGTGTGAGAATCCTGTCATCTATAACGCCTACACGAAAGGCGACCCGCGCGCCGATGCCTTCTTAAGAAATCAGCGACTGACGGATTCACGGCTTTTTATAGGCACGTCCGCAGCCGGTATCGGTATCTCAATATTAGATCCCAACGCACGTACCATTATTGCCACTGGACTGAATTACGGTTCACTGGATGCGAGTATGCTCGCACAGGAAGATGTTAGAGACCGCGGACGCTGCGGTGTGTCGTACCACTATACCGAGTATAACCTGCCCCTCCCAATTCGACCGACCGAGAATGAAGAAGTCAGCATCTATCATGAGGCACTCAAGGCGGCTGCGTCGCCCGATGCCCATCTCCCTGATAACAGTATCCGAAAAATCGCACGCTCGCAGGCGTTGGCATCGTTAGCAGACACACAAATTGAGACGTTCATTTCGCATCATCTCGGCAGCGTCGGCAATATGCCCGTCTACAACACCTCTGCGCTGGTATGCGAACCTGAACGCATCGCTGTTATCGCTTCACGCCGGAGCGAAACTAGACGCGTAGAACGTGAAAAACGGATAACAACCGCAGTGGAACTCTTGAATCAACGCGATATTCTGACGACTTCAGGCATACGGAAGTTGAGCAATAAAGGTGCACTCTCACCAGAGATGCGACTCGCACATGAGACAGTGAATGCAGTGGTACAGGCGGTCGGATGGGACGATAAAACGGACTCCGTCAAAGATGTTCTCAACACGGAGACCCTCAATGTTGCTATCCGTCTCGCTGAAGAAAATATCAATGTCGATCAATTGACAAAACAGCGGCGCGGATACTTGGCTGCGAGTTTCCCGAAATGGACGGCTAACCAATTTAAATCGGAATTGGAAAAATCCGACGCACAATCGGTGATTGACGGCTTGGGCATAGAAATCACGGCGATACACGACGACAGGGTACTCGGGGAAATTCTGTCGGTTTTACTCAAATGTTTCATCGGCAAAGCGTTTGATACCGAATCACTCGCTGAAGCCGTCCGTGAGGTGTTGAAAATGACTTGCTCAACAGGGGATACTTTCTTAAACGAGATCACATCAGGAGCGTTAGGAGCAAGTGCTTACCGCAAAGCGCGTTTCCTACATATTGCTGGCGACGACAGGATTATGGACTGGATACGTGCGTTTCTTTCTCAATGGTATCCGGCACGCATCGCCAAAAATAAGGATACCTACGTACTCACGCATGCCGAGAATGTGGATTTACGGCTCGCAGCATTCTCACGATGGTTGATGCACCAGCCGAGCGTCCCCGACGGCACACAGATAGATTTAGACATCTTTGAACCGACAGAGCTGCCTGATCCGGACGCTGAACTGAAAAATGTGGCGCGCTCACGCCGAGAGGCAGGTGAAACTATCAAAGCCATCTCGGAAAGTCTGAGTCGCAATCGCAAGACAATCGCAAAATGGTGTGAAGGTATCAACCCTCTCACCCCCGTACAAAGAGACGTGCTGGAGCTGCTTAGCGACGGAAAAGTATGGAAAACATCAGATATTGTGGTGCATTCGCAATTTGTCCGCAGAAATGTTATGACGGCTCTCAAAAAACTATCAGATGCCGATAAAATACGCAAGATTAAAAGAGGGCTTTATCAGACACAAAAATGAGATTTAAAAAATAGTTTGTGATGCAAATGGGTAGTCAATTTTTAATTAAGTAACTCTTTAATTAAAAATTGGGTGGACATTTGCATCACAAACTCAAAAATCAAAATGTCAATTAAAAAGGATTAAAAAAGGAAAATAAACCCATGGGCAACTTCAAAAAAGATGTATTTGGCAGAGGGGGCATGCTTCACAGAGCGTTTGGCAATGCCTATGAAATCAGAGACGCACAGGTGAACATGTCTGTTGATGCTGCCAAAGCTGTGTTGAACCGTGATGTTTTACTCGCTGAAGGTGCGACCGGTGTCGGCAAATCATTTGCCTATCTCATCACTTCTGTTTCGCCAGCGATCCGTCAAGCACTTACCGAGCAAGAATGGGATGCCCCTATCGTCATCTCAACCAGCACAAAGATTTTACAAGACCAGATTTGGGAGAAAGACGTACCGGCGATCCTTGAAGCCACAGGACAGGATTTGAAGGTTGTCCTGGCGAAAGGACGCAACAACTATATCTCTACCCGCCGACTTCATGAGTTTGCGAAAGACGTTGAAAACCTAACAATCCAGTTTGCCACAGCTGATAGTGCTGCCCTCGCCAGCCGTATCGCCCCTAAATTGGTAGAGTGGATAACTCCCGATGCCGGTGAGTTTGCTGATTTTTCTCAACCGATACCCCATGAAATCCGTCTTGAAATCGAGTCAACCGACACGGATTGTCATGGCGAAGCGTGCCGGTTTTATGCCCAATGCCCCTATCAGAACGCCAAAGCCAAGCGGAAAACGGCTGATATTATCATTGTCAATCACGCCTTACTCGCACTGCACATCGCGTACCAGACGGTCTTACCGAGTGAATGTAATACGTTTATTATTGACGAGGCACACAAGTTTTATGATGTTGTCAGTTCTGTGTATGAAACAGAAATCACGCTCCGGCAGTTAGAGTGGTTTTTTAAAAACTTTCGGACGCGACTGCGGAAACTGCGCGACCTCGTGATGAATGATACCGGGAAGTTATCACACCTGATTCGCTTGTTGAACACTTTTGAGAAGCGGCGCGCAAAAGACGAGGATACCGCAAAGATTTTCTTTCAAAACGCATTCGCCGCGGTCCAAACTGCCACTGGGAAAACGGCTACATCAAAAGCGTCATCGCGTTTTGGGGCTGCTGTTTTGACCCCGAAACTTGACGCGACCGAGGTATCCAGCGTGCTTTCAGAATACGTCGCGGCGTGTAAATCGCTTTCAAAAGCGTTGGGTATCAAGTACGCCGACCTTGCTGATACCCCTGAAATCATTCCGATCTATTTGGCATTGGAGAGCCTCACACAGGCAAGCAAAGATATCGCCACGCGCGTGGAAGCCGTTGTCTCCGAGGATGACCCGCATTTGTGGTGCTATTGGTCTGAAATAGCGATAGCAAGCGGGAACGATAAAGAAATCCCCTACCGCTTGACGCTGAAACGCACGCCTATTGACATCACTGAGCAGATCGCACCGCTTTTCGACGCAGAAAACGCTGTCATCTTCACGAGCGCGACACTACAGGCGGCAGGGAGTTTCGCGCGGCTCCGAAATCAACTCGGATTAGACGCGACCGGAAAAGCAATCGTTGAACGGATTTATCCGTCGCCATTTCCGTTCCAAGAAAACGTTGAAATCCATCTTTTTGATGATGTGCTTTTAGATCGTCCGTCTCTGTCTGCTGGTCCCGATGCAAAAGAACGGTATTGGCAGGAGCAGTCGCGACTTGTTGAGTATTATGTGAGACTTCGCGACGGTCGCGCGTTGGTACTCTGTGCGAGCCATCAGCAGTTATATGAAATCTCTGAACGCCTTGAACCAGTTTTTCAGGACATGGACATCACAGTACTTCGCCAAATCGGTACGGATCACCTCCGCCAGACTTTCAGCACTTTCAAAGCCGATGAGAAGTCTGTTTTGTTTGGGGTTGCCTCCTGTTGGGAAGGACTTGACGCGCCGGGCAGCACCCTTGAAACTGTGATTATTCCGCAACTGCCATTCGTGCCCCCGCACCCTGTGTTAGACGCGCGCCGGGCGTTGCTACCGAACCCGGAAAAAGACTGGTTTCGTGAGATCAGTCTGCCGGATATGCTGTTCCAGTTGAAACAGGGCACAGGACGGCTTGTCCGTTCAATGACCGATCGCGGTGTGATCGCGATATTATCGCCTCGACCGCTCACAAAAGCCTATGGGCGTGAGATTCGCAAAGCGTTGCCACCCGGACGGCTTAAGAAAAACCCGGCGGACGCTTTAGGATTTTTAGACACCAAAACTTGACAAAAAAAGGGATCCGTGTAAAATTGTTAAGTATAATACTGTTGTGTGTTTAGAACGTGCCTCTGTGTGTTTAAAACGTGCCTCACGATATTGCGCAACCCCTCAACTCGGCTAAGCATAAAAAAAACTGGATATTTTCCGCTTGTGATCGCGGTGTTGTCCCGTATGACGCGCTGTCGTATCGTCGCGTATTTTGCTGTCTCCTTGTGCTTTCGCTTAGCGATGTCTTATTTTATAATAGTTTTGACAAGTGGTAAATCAGAATCAATAACCAATAGGTAGGTGGAAAAAATAATGAGAGTTGAAACAAAAACTCTGTATTTTCCAGAGATGCTTTCAGAAAAACAGTTTGAGTTACTTGCTGAACTTGTTGACGACCTCAACCCGTTTAAAGGCATAGACGAAGAATTGCTTCTCTCTCGTTTTTCTCAAGAAGATATTGAGAAAAATAAACGAAACTCATATCTTTTGGCGTTCTATCTTTTTGTCGGTTCATCGCACTTCGTACATCATTCCCCTGTCGCTGTAGACATCGCTAAAGCTCTAAACACGACTGTCGAAAATGTCAGAATTTTAGCGGAAACACCGGAGTGGGAGAAGGCTGTCCGATATTGGGGCTGGAAAGGTAGTATTCAACTTCAAAACAAACGAGAAAAAGGTCGCGTCCCTTTTCCGTTACAAGAAGTCTACTTACTCACACAAGCGTTTCAAAAGGAATGTGATGTCCGTCTGGTCACCTATGCAGGTATCATAGACGCACGTGTTAAGGACGTTTTCAAATATGACATCGTGCTGGAAGATAACACGAAAATTAAGAAGCACGATCTGATTTTAGCATTTCCAAAAGACCGTATGCCTTACCTTAAAGAAGGTATTAAACGCCGAAAAAGCATTGCAGATTTGGATTTGAAAGCGATTACTCACCCAAGTGAGAAACCTAAGCTTGATGCTGTTGCTCAACTGGGTTCGCTCGTTGAGTGTATCATGCGAAACGGATTGGTCGTCGTTGGGGAAAACGTTTGGATTTCTAAATACAACATCGTTCTGCGCGTCGGAGGTCGCAAAGGACACAGAGGCAAGATCATTCTCATTTACAAGCACGCTTTACACGAATTCCGAGTTCTAAAACAGGGGCAAAAGCGTGATAGTGATTATAGCGACGACTGGGACGATGAAGATGAGAACTAAACTTCATGAATCGTGCTGCTAATATTAGTAGGTTATCAAGTGTCTTTCAACATTACCGCTCTGTTCGGCTTCCCATATCTCTCCACCCGTAAGAAATCACGATGATTAACGCAAGAAAGCGATAAAATTCATTTTTTAGAATTTTTTAGCGTGAGCGTGAGAATACTTACGAATTCAAGTAAATTCATACAAAATCTAAGAACCGCAGTACTCGAGAGAGTCATCCCCAAAGTGAGGATATACGACCCCCTCCAAATACATTTGTGTTATGTGAATACATAAAAAAATGATATACTTATTTGCTAAATTGACGTAATTTTTCTTTTTAAATCGGTAAGAATGGGTGTCATATTGGCATTTTGATGAAAAACAGGTCATTTTTATGTGAAACCGCCCGCCTTCCTCATCGTTTTTTCTTTCAAGACTTCAGAAATTCAAACTTCATGCTGTCAAGTTTCAGAAGTTCAAATTTTAAGTAAGAAGTTTCATTTATGCAGTGCTATAGACACCTGTCAGCGTCGTCGCGATCCATCATTCTGGGCTGAAACAAACCCTCGCGGCCGCCGAAGCAGACGGCTCTGAACTTATTGTCTTTAATACACCGCCAAACGTCGAGGCGGAGGTCGTCAAGGCTGTGGAACTCTCGGATATCGTCGTGATCCCGACGCTACCGGTGCTGATCGAGATTCAGGCGTTACTGGTGACAGTGAACATTATTCGCGCAACGCATACATCGGCGAAAATCCTATTTAACCGTGTTGATCCCCGGACATCGCTACTCATCGAGGGCAAAAAAGCCATCCGGCATTACGAGTTGGAAGCTGTCTCGCGCTATATTGATCACCGCGTCGCCTTCCAACACGCCTACAACGGTGGATATAGCATTCAAGAATACGAACCGAAAGGCGTTGCCGCGCGCCATACGCGCGCCGTCTATCGCCATATCACACATCAATTGGGGGGAAAAAGTGAAACAGAAACCGAGTTTTGCCGATACCGAGTTAGAACCGGCTCCTATGGAAAAACAGACATCCGACGATCCGAGAGAGAAACATATCGGTGGTTATTTCGGGCGGGACATCTATATGCAACTGAAGATGCTCTCGCTTGAATATGATGTAAATGTCCGGGATCTGCTCGCCGAGGCTTTGAATTTACTGTTCCGTAAATACAAGAAGCCACCGATTGCGGAATAACGATGAACGCATTCTATCGCAGCGGCGCGGGCATCAAAATGCGCGCCGCAGACACGCCACGAACATAGTCAAATCAACGACGGATGTCAAATCCACTCGCTCGGCAAAATGCCACATTTTCGGACAAAATCGCTCTGATGCCTGCGACGATGAGGATGAAAGCCTAATTTTATGAATCATTGTAGCACCGCGGGCCTCAAAATCACCTATATTTCGCGCCGCAGACACGCAGAGGTCAACCCCACTTACATGGCACATCTGATCGCCAAAGCCTTGAATAAGCGACTAAGGTCTCAAAAATGCCTATTTTTCTCGTCATAGACACGCCAGAAACATAGTCAAATTAACAATAGCGGTCAAATCCACTTCCCCAGCAAACCTGATCGCCAAGCAGCGATGAACGCATTCTATCGCAGTGGTGTGGGTCTTAAATTCGCCTATATTGCTCGCCATAGACACGCCACGAACCCCCTAAAATCAACGATAGAGGTCAAATCCACTCACTCGGCAAAGTTGAAACATTTTTTCATAATTTTTTAATTTTTTGTTTTATTTTTTTTAGCAGACAAGTGTTAGTCCCCCCGCGCACGCCCGTTTTCCGCCGTCCGATGCTGCACGCCCATACCCCTCGCGATTTTCAGGAGTCCCTTTTCGTGCGCGTCGCGTTTTGTGCTGGTCGGAGCGTCCATTTTGGCAATTTTTCTGCCAAATGCTACAGAACCATGCTTTTGTAGCATTCCATCGCAGCCAAAAACGTCCCAAAATCGCACAATTGGACGCGTCCAGACACGCCATAAACCCAGTAAAATCAACGATGCACGCCTTACACGCCTACGCACGCACAAACACAGAAAACCCTTGACAAAAACCTGAAAATGTGGTATGATGTGGTAGAACCATGACAGGCGCGCGCTGTTAACGTGATGTGCGCGCAGAAACAAAAAACTAAATAGTGAACGATGGCACGTAACGCCAACGCTGGACGCTCCCGCGCGGAGCGTCTTTTTTTATGCCAACACAAAGAGAAAGGAAAAAACGCAGATGACTTATAAACGCATGTTATTTGGCGTTATTCTCGCTTCTGCGTGTCTTGCTTCGGCATTGACGGGCTACGGCTATGAGGTGTTGCCAAATGTGCGATTTCTCAGCGGTGAGAGTGCTTTATTGCTCGGTGGTGCTTCACTGGGGTGCATCGTGCTGTTTATTGTGGCTTACCACGTGGACAAGCGGAAATAATCAACGAGTTCGGGCGCGTCCTTCGGGGCGCGTCCTTTTCTATCAGATGGGAGGTGACAACACGTGCCTTTTATTCTCGATGGTGACAAGGTGTTCCAGTATGAAATTTATCGCGTCAAGGAGACAGGCGAATTCATAGTGGAACAGAAAACGCAAGCAAGAGCGATTTTTGAGCGACCGAAGCAAATCGGGACATTCAAGACCAGCGAGGCAGCACTTCAAGCGATGCGTGAGGCTTCCAAATTAGAATAATCAACGAGTTCGGGCGCGTCCTTCGGGGCGCGTCTCTTACTTTACGGAGGCATTGACGATGCCAGATTACACAATCAAAGACGACAGGACGGACGCAGACAAAGCCGTTACAATCGGGTTCGTAGTCGCCACTGATACCGCGTTATCCAGATGGGGCGGTGCGAAAGGTGGACGCTCAATTGTTGCGCGTCCCGTTCGCGACCGCGAGGAATATGATCGCGTCGTGGCGTTGTTTGAAGATAGAGACGACTTTAAACGGGTTCGCTATGCTTCAGGTTCGGCGTATAAGCCGAGACTTCACAGCGGCGACCACTTGCACATCTATGGGTTTGACACATTCAACTATCAATAAGGAGCGACAGCGTGAAATACAAACGGAATTGGGCGTGGGAATGCACTGCCGATGTGTTTTTCACAGACGGAACGGAGTGCAGAGCCGACGCGCAGACGAACAACAAGGGACGCTTGAATTGGATAAAGATTGACGGCAAACACCACAGCGTCACGGAGTCAACCCTTGACGCGTTAGGAATTCAGTCAATCCATTTCACGACACCTGCACAGGTTATCCGATAAACAACGAGGACGGGGCGCGGCGACGCGTCCCGCGACACTATGAAGGTAGAACGGGGCTTTATCCTACATGGCGAGCGATACGCCTTTGATACGGGTAAATGCAGCTATCAGAACGGATACGCACAAATCGACACGTCCCAAGATGCACCCTATTACGGCATCTGGACGAATCCAACGGACTTAATAATTGTCTCCTACTGCGAAGGCGATGTGACCACCGAGACCGCCGAGAACGTGGAGGAATACGTTAACGCCATTCACAAACTCAAGGCGTGGCACGAGGAAAACGGGCATCGGTTCATCGGGATTGACGCACTCGCAGATAAGGACTTGAAAGCACGCTTTACGGACATCGGACTTGCAGACTTACTGCACTAACGGAGATTTTCAGATGTCAGGTTTCACCTTTGAAAACACAATCCCCAAGCACTCACCGAACAGACAGGAAGCCGAAAGGCTATGGCGTGAGATATGCGAGGGCAAGAAGGACGGAACGCCATCAGTTGCATACATTGTCGCCAGATTGTTAGGCAGACGCAACACCGAATCAACCTTTATGAAGGCGTTACGAGAATGGCACGATTACGCAGTGAACTAACCCAACGGGGCGCGTCCTTCGGGGCGCGTCTCTCACTTTCAGGAGGCTTTGATTATGGGCAGCAGGAATTATATCGGACGGCTCCGCGAAGACAATCAAGTTGAATTCGTGTATTGCCACAAAGGGGCATACATGGAGGAAAACGGGAAGGCTTTACTGGAGCATTACACGGACACGGAAGCAGTCAAATCGCTAATAGCAGGCGGTGCAATGGCGAGTCTTGGGGCTGATGGTGTGCCTTTCTATGACGGGGACAAGGGCGAAAACGCCTTGACAATGCCGTTAGCAGCGTTTCAGGCATACGAGGATATAAGCATTGAAAGTCTGTTTTTGTTCAGTGGCGGCGCATGGCAGGTTAAAAGCGGTTGGCACATAGAATTCTGCAGCGGTAGACGCTGGCACAAACTCTCAGAGGTTGTCAAGCATCATAACAGCATCGCAGCACTCAAAGCAAAAAAGGCGAAACTACAGGACAAAGGGCGTGAGGTGCTACGGCTGATTGCCGACATTAGATTGGAAGTGGAATTCTTACAGGGCAACCTATTAACCGAAGCCGAAGATTATGAGGTTCAGGAATTGTTAAGGCGGTCGGATAAGTTGTTAAACGAGATAGGATAAACAACGGGCGCGTCCTACAAGGGCGCGCAAATCCCACAATGGCAAGCGATGGATACTGGAGGCGTGGGTTAAGTGCCAGCGGTTCTGGTGCAGGTATCTGTCGCGCAACTCACGGAGATTTTAGCATGCAAGAGGCAACCAGGCACGACTTCGCCAACGGCGACGCGGTCATCGCGATTGAAGGCGATATGGAAGTCACGGGCGTTGTCAGCGAGGTTTATGATGATGTGGTAGCAGTCGATTTTTTCAACGAGGAAGAAGGCATGATGGACAGCATGGAATTTCATGTGGATTTTGTCAAGCCGTATCTCTAAACGGAAAGGCGCGGGGCTGCAACCCGCGCCAATCCTTAAATGTCTAAACGACAAGGATATTCTAACATGAAGATTGAATTGGACGCAACGCGATTTGATGAAGGCGTAGGCGATTTTGACATCGGGCATGTGCTACGCGACAGCGAAGGCACAGAGATTAAGATTGTCAACTTCACGGGCTACGCTGAAATTGATGAGGACACAGGCGCGGAACACGAGACAATCAACGTGCATTTTGATGACGGCTCACAGATGGATTATGAGGACTTACAGCGTGCCGTTTTCAGTAAAGGCGAGTATGAACCGATTTCGCCAGACTGGTTCGTTGAGGCAGTCAAGGGAAACCTTCGTGGCGAGTTGCCAGAACAGGCGGAACAGCAACGACAGGTTTCCAAGCAGAAACGCGAAGCAAGGGGTATGCTTGCCGAGATGAAGGAACGCATACTCCCAAGCCGACCTGTTGAGGCTTACACGGATTCAGAGTTGATGGCGAAAATCACAGGTGCGCCGTTGGCAATCGCTGAAGATGTGATGGACTGCTACGAGGGGAATTTGATGCGAATGGCGAATTCGACAGCCAAGCAGTTTCAGAAAGTAACGGGCATCGGTGCGGTTAGGTCAGAGAAGATTATCGCGGCGTTTGAGTTAGGGAAACGCTTGGCATGTTTCCACGCCAAGAAGGATAAAATCACGGGTCCAAGTGATGTTGCCGAACTGCTGATGTCTAAACTTCGCTATCTCACGAAGGAAGTCGTTGTTGTGCTTGCTCTGGATACCAAAGGCGGTGTTACCAGCACAGGCAAGACGGGCGAAATCGCAACTGAATTGAAGTGGGGTAAGATGCTAAACGAGTCCCAAGTCTTTGAAGGCACGCTGAATGCCAGCGTTTTTCACCCACGCGAAATCTTTAGATTTGCGATTGAGGAATCCGCGAATTCCATTGTGCTTGTCCACAACCACCCATCGGGCGACCCTGAACCGAGCCAAGAGGACATCAGGGCGACCAAGCAGTTGATTGAGGCAGGTAACCAGATAGGCATCAAGGTTTTAGACCACATCGTTATCGGGGACGGGGTATTTAAGAGTCTCAAGGAAGAAGGTTTTATCTAACGACAACGGGCGCGTCCTACGGGGCGCGTCCTTCACTTTACGGAGATTTTATCATGGAAAAACGGACTTTTGAATGGGACGGGGATTTTGAAGCCTGCCGCGCCGAAGCGGACGCAGGCAAGTTTGACACGGAACTCGCAGAATTCGTTGGCAAAAGAATGTATCAGGCTTACCGACTTGAAAGACTGGTAGATAAACCGTTTAAAGTCGGCTGGTCAATCTGCACATCAGAAACCTTTGATATGTTATGGACGCAGAACAACAAGGTTAAACACCTCTCGGAACACGAAGCAAAGGTTTTATTTCTCGCTGCGTCCGATGTGTTTCATAAGTTGGAATTCGGGGGACGCACGGCACTTGAGAAACGCGAAGATTTGAAGGCGCGCATGTCTCGCTTGTGTGAGATGGTGGTTGAGATAACAAACGTTTCAGAGAAAGTCGTTGATTACGACTCTGACAAATATGAGAGTCGATGGGACAAGGTTAAGGAATTAGAAGAAGTCTATCAAACGCTCTTTTCCGAGACCCTACGGATATACGGCAGTTAGCGGGGGATTTTCAGATGGATTATGACCAGTTGCTTCAACTCCACGAAACCCTGTATCAGACGCTGGATTTTCTGAAGTATCATAGCGATTCGCCAGAAGAATTAGATGACAGGGTGCGGAAACAGATTGAAGTTGTGGAAGCCGAATTGCAGTCCCACAATCCAGAATTTGAAAGTGTTTTGCTTTACGTATAAGCAAGGAGTTATTTCAATGAAAATAGAACTTGAAATCACAGGGCTAAATCCTCACATGGAATCGCTCTTGATAGACAAAATCCTCACGTGCATTCTTGACGACTTTGGCGTGGATAAGGAGAACGTGCGGATAGATGGCAACGAAGTCCGACCTGATGATGATAACGATGAATAACCGAACAAGGCGCGTCAAGGAGGGGCGCGTCGGGGCAGGAGTAAAGGCTTTGAGAACCGAGTCGGAAAAGCAAGTCGGTTCTCTAAACAAACCGAGTCGGCACTTGTCCAACGAAGCCACCGACTCACAACCGATAAAGGAGAAAGCATGCAGAAGGTATCCATCAAACCCCAAGCCATGTCGCTTGAGCAAGCCACAACGCTGTTTGAATCGCTTGACTACACAGGCAGGCAGGAATTCTATCAATCGCTGTCCGATGACGAGCGGGACGCACTTTATACAAAGGCAACAGACAACTTGATTGCCCGTGTCCACTTGACAACGAAAAATCGGGTTGATGCCAAGCAGAACAGAGAACGCAACAGACGGCGCGGGTATATCGTCCCTGATGAATGCCACAGAGCCGAAAACGATTGTCTCTGGCGGTCGGCAGCGTGGTATGTGATTTTGGGGGATGTCTCGGCATCACTGCTGAACAATCTCTCGCACATGCGCGGGCATTTTGACGCACTACAGGAGGCAGAGCAGCATGAAACAAAGCAGGAAAATGCAGCGGGATTTTAGTTATGGCGGATACGCTATTCTCGCTGATGGTCGCAGGATACATGCTTGTGTTCAGGTTCAAGACTCAAAGATTTTCAAGGTCTCTATCCCGAAAAAAGAGAACGATGAGGGGGTCTATTTACATTCTCAAAGTCTCCAGTATGACCTGCGGAAAAAGCGGGACATCACCCGACTCAAAAAGAAGGGCATCATCGGTTTCAGTTATGAGACACCAACGGAAACATCGCTGACTTATCAGGAGGATGCGGAGGCATGAACGAGCAACTGCATCTATTTCCGTTGAATCGCGCCGAACTGGAGAAGGAACTCAAGGACCGCGAGGGGCTTTTTTGGCTCTTTATGGTGTATTTCCCGAAAGATGGGTTTTATCCACCAGACGCGACGCAGGAACAGCGCGAGAAGGCGGAAGCGAAAGGCAAAACGCCTATCCCACAACACCACTGGGACAAGGCTCTGAAGAACGCCAAACGGATTAACGAAATCCGCGAGACACTCAACACCATTGGCAAATAAACGGAGGTTCTCATGGAATTGTATGAGTTTAAGCATCTCAAGACAGGCAAAAAATATACCGTTTTCATGGATAAGGAGAAGGCGGCGAAACAAATTGCCGAGTTGAACAAAGATGGTAAGGTTTGGGAAATGCGACTCTTTTTTGAAGCGATATTTGATGAAGATTGGTAGACACAAACAGGGCGCGCCTTTCAAGGCGCGTCCACAACCAAGGGGAAAGTTAACATGAGTAAGGAATTGGAAGGTTTTGATGACCTTATCGCGAATTTTGAAGCATTCAAGGCGGAACATGCAGATGTGAAGTGTCCCAAGACATTCCACGTCTACATGGTCAAAGATGAAAATGTGTGGGGCGACTGGAAACGGCAGTTCGTGTTAGACCTTCAAAAACTCGGTTTCGCGTATAGTCGGGAACATCAACGCTTTTACTGGCACAATCATTTGAACCTCAACGCCGTCCTCGATTTACGGGATAACAAACTCATTGACGCGGTTTTGTATCCAGCGAAGGGGCGCGTTGTGGATTTAGGATAAGGAGGCACAGCAAAGCAATGGCAAGGCGAACACCACCACTAAAGCGATTTCGCAGACGCGTGGAGCAGTATATACCGGAAATTGAGGAATCCGTTGGCTTTCCGACCGATCAGGAATGGCTGGCACACGTCCTCGCAAAAATTCAAGAACTCTCTGACCCTGTTGACACCGACCAACTTGCACGACTCAGTGCATTGATTGAAGTCTGGGGAATAGACAGAGAGACGGACGGAGAATAAAGGGGGAAGCGAAAATGTTATTAGCGAAAGCCACGAACTTGGAGACCGGTGTGCAGAGCAGTGAGTTTATCGTCTGCGCTGACTGCTACAGCAAACTTGATGATGCCTTCGGCTACGCCAACGCGGAAGTCAACACAGACATCGCGATCTGTGAGGTTGAAGCGGATGTTGAGGGTGTCTGTGAGCAGTGTGGCACAGAAAAAGACTAACGCAACGCTGGTGCGTATAGTGGGGTTCGATTCCCTGCTTGCGTATTGTATCCGCAACGGGCGGGTACGCGTTAGGGCAGGCTGACCGCCAAACCGACCTACCCTAACATCGCAGAAAGGGGTTACCCCTTTTCAGTTATTTTACAACCGGACGGCTTCATCCGTCAAGGAGTCAATTGTGATTTACATCTTTTTCGGTGCTTTCATGATTCTGTTAGGGATCGTGTTGGTGAAGTATGACATCCACAAACAGCGTCGTGACCGGTCAGAACGTTTACGCCAGCGGGCGCGCTACGTTGTCCGTCGCGACCGATAGAAATGCGGGGGCAGTCACCTGCCCCGCATCACTTGAAAATGTGAAAATGTGGTATAATAGGAGGCAACAAATGCCGAACTACGATTTCCAGAAAGACCAATTCCATCTCTTTTTTTCTAACGGCGATGCACTTGCCTATCTCGACCGAGAATCGCTGCGCGCGCTGTCCACTGTGTTGTCTGCTGCCTTGAACGCCGACCAAGTGGAAATGCCTGTTGCCGTGATTGAAGATATGCTGGAGCAAATCCACGAGATGGACATCAAATTCGCCAAAGCCGAGTTAGCGAAAGCGGAACTCTGATAGGTGGGGGGGCGGGTGACCGTCCCCTAACACGACACATGAAACACATCAGACTCAAGGTCGCACAGCGCTACCTTCAACGCTACGCTGACGTGTGTTACGCCCGTGAGGAAGTCCATATTGAGTGTATAGACACAACCGGTAAAACCCCGAAATGCACCAACGCCCTAATGTTATTAAAGGGACGGACGGCTCGGATCGCGCGGTACACGCCGACCACGAAAGTCTATCTGAAAAGGAGAGGCAGCCCCATCGCTGAGATTACAGTCGGGTTGCCAGAGGTCACAGGCTTCTTTGAGGCGACCACCGGTGAATTTACACAGGAGATCCCATACTGATGTTCCTTTAGAACAACACGCGAAAAAACCGACGAAATAGGAGATTGACGATGGTAACCAAATTCCAACTCATAAACAAGGAAGGGAAAGTCCTCGCGGACGGAGAGATTGAAAACGATGTGTATCGTGTGTTTTCTGCTCAATTCCCTAACGGCTACAAAGAATTCAAGCATCTTGAAGATATATATGCCGAATGTGGGGGCAACGCCATTCAGCCTGAAATGTTCTGTAGCCCCGCATCCACACGACAGTTAGGTTTGTTTGACGAGTAAAATCGTATGAGGCAGGGGCGTGGCGATGCGCACCTGTTTTAAAATGAAAAAAAGGAACACCCGAAAACGGAAAAGGAAAATCACGCCAAAGCAGCATCCTTTGCAAAAGGTCGTTGTCTCCATAAACCCGCGGTATTACAAGGGGTTACCGCATTCCCTTAATGAAGTCTTTATGGCAATAAACGCACACAATAAAGCCTCCTACGGTATTCAAGAGCAATCGGATTCTGGCGATTTTCTTGTGTTTTTTCAGACGCGCTGGAGACCGCATCGACAGGCTTTGATCGTTTTGAGTGAAACGTCTGATAACAATCCTATTATCGTCTACGGCGTGCTGCCTGAATGCGACTTTGGGAGTGGCGAAGGTGTGTTTATGCAAACGCTCGGCTACGACATTCGCTGGCAGGACATTGTAGAAATTGATTGGGGGATTTTCACGCGTTTCGTCAATACAACGTGTGATATTTCTGTCCACAATGCGACGCTGAATCCGACGGGGGATGAAGGAAACAATATCGCTTTCTCAGGTGATAAAAACTGGCTAAGTCCTGCGCTCAGAGCGGGTATGATCCGGACAGGGAGACCCTCGACGATGGAGGAAAGTTTTGCGTTCGCAAATCACCCAACATGGCAAAAACGTGCCAGAGAATTCAACAAAAAACGCTAAGAGGCAGGGGAGCGGCAACGCGTCCTTGAACACCACTACATGAAAGGAACAAGACCCCTCACCAACGCAGAGATCCGAAAAGTCCGCGACGCTTTCAGTGGCACTTATGCCCAACGCAATCGCGGCTTGTTTATGCTCGGCGTGTCCATCGGCGGACGTGTCAGTGAATTACTTGCACTCACTGTCGGCGATGTTTGGCAAAATGAGCAGCCGGTCACCGACTTCCAGTTTGACAAGAATATCGTCAAAGGTGGCGAGACCGCACGGACGATCCCTGTCAACTCTGATGGACGCACAGCGATTGAAGAAATCATCGCGTGGCACCGCGCCTACTTTGGTGTCGTGCATCCCGATGTACCGTTATTCCCTTCACAGAAAGGCAATACGGCGATTAAACGCCAAGCGGTTCATAAGATTCTCAATGACGTGTTTGCCAAAGCTGGACTGACCGGCAAATTGGCGACACATACCCTGCGGAAAACTTTCGCGCAACGGCTCTATCAGCAATGTAACGACATTTATGTTGTCCGTGAGTTACTCGGGCACAAAAATGTGATTACGACGCAGGCTTATATCGGCATCAACTATGTTTCCGCACAGGACGCGGTCGAAGCGATGTCATTGACTGCCGAAGAGAACCCGACCGATCCGTTGGACGACTTTGAACCGGAGACCCTTGTCGCCAAAGTTATTGAATTCGGCTACGAGGTGCGCTTACGCATGGAGAAATGATTTTATGGACACCAAACGACTTTTCAAAGCGATCGGTATCTCAATCGCGGGTGTCGGTGGCACTTACGGCTTAGTTTATGGCGCGATATGGCTCTTTACGCAGCTCCCCTTATGGGTGACGATCGCCAGTATGATAACCTTCGGCATCGTGGTCTGCACCTTCTGTGTCTACAAAGCATTGAAATAACGAACACAAGGCAGGGGCGCGGCGACGCGTCCCTGAAAATCAAAATGGCAAGCACCCGCTACGGTCGCATCTATCACGGCGACCATCACCACAATAACATCAAATTCGCGTCGTCCGCGGCACGCGAAAAGTTTATAGAGGCATTCAAGAAATATCACGACTCACACGACCATGACGGCGAAGTGCCACGCTTTGAAATCGTCAAAGCTGCGGATATAAAAAGTTATGAACGCGGACCGAAAGAAGCAGGGCGGACGACGATAGATGGCTATTCACAGGCGGAGATCAAGGAATACCACAACAGAGATTACCCAGATACCTATACGCATTACCGTCCCCCGACGTGTTGCGTCTCACCGATGATCGTCTTTGATAGGGAGTTTATCGACTCCGGTACGTTGGAACGCCACGAACTCTCCAGTGTCTTTGGCGATATACCGGATTCGGAATTTGAGAGCCTCATGGCATCTGTCAAGGAAGATGGTTTCATGGACCCGATTATCCGCATCCATGAAGGTCAGATCCTCGATGGCTGGCATCGGTATCGCGCTGCCCTACAATTGAACCTCGTCCGAAAACTGATGTTCTCCAACTGGAACACAGAAAAGGAAGGAGAAGCCATTGCCTTTGTCTACGCGCGTAACCTTGAACGACGGCACTACACGCCGTCGCAACGGGCGCAGATCGCTGTCTCGATCAACGAGCGTTTTGGGTGGGGTGGTGATCGGAGCAAGGGTTCAAATGAACCCTTGAAAACCCAAGAAGAATTGGCGAAAGGTGCGAAGGTCTCAAAATCGAGCATCAAGCGTGCCGTTCAGGTCGAGAAGGCAGGCGAAAGCAAAGCCGTTATCGACGGTGAGAAAACATCGTCTGAAGTCTTGGGGATCAGGGAAAAGGAAAAACTTCGCAAGCAAAAGAAGCAACTCTGCAAGTCGATGTGGGATACCCGTCAGGAAGCTGTAAAGATTTATATGGGCGACGGGGACAGTGATCTCAACGAATTATCGCTGCCGCAACTTGAAAAAGGGTTTGAGAAAAACAACCCCGCCTACGCAGAGGCGTTTGTCGTTGCCATGAAACGCACAGGCTTCTTTAGTCTCGAAAACTGTATCGAGAAGCTACTCCAAACGGATGTCGAGATAGAGGTGTTGCAAACCGAACACAGGGCATTGCAAACATACATCGGCGATCTGCGGAATTGGGAGCGTCCGGACTGGTCACCGGATACCAACTGGATACTGCCGTTGATCGAGCAGAAAAAGAAAGCCGCGTCTGTGGAGAAGGCGAAGCCTGAACCTGAAGATGACGTGAAAACGCTGTGGGAGAAGGTCACCGCCGCGATGCCGAAATGGAAACAGAAATACAAAGAGACGGGTTACAAGGAAAGCGAACTTGTCAGTCGTGCGAGTAAATCGCAGTTGATAAATGCATTGCGCGCCTATCGTGAATCTGATGAAAACGGCGCAGCAACGGTCGAAGAACTCAAAGACCTCTTGGATCTGATGAAAAGGACTTCCTACCCGTTCTACCGCCGCGTGCGGAAACAACTCGGCGGTTTACAACCCTCTGAACCTGAAGAAACCCCTGAACCGTCGGAATCCGGTGACCAAACGCCCGCAGAAACACCACAAACCTGTCCGGACGATGAGATGGATGCCGAAGATCCCGATGAAGATACATCGCTTGCGGAGCTGAACCTACCGAGCCTCAAAGGGCTACTCGATACGCTTTTGGACGCTGTGGGACCGGTTTCACATTCCATCGGGAAAGAAGATTTTTCGTGTGCGGTTTTTGACCTACTCGCGGAATACGAAAGCCGGGAATTCACCGAGCGTGAGCAGCTCTCTATGTTGATTGATTGCGCGCTCATGCTAATTGTTGAATCCGAATCTTACCCTCACGCTTAATCCTGATTGGCGGGGTTTTTGACCCCGCCTCACACAAACGGAGACACAAACGCATGTGCCGTCCAACCCCACCGGCAGGAGTTTGAGTCAAATTGAGAAGTATAAACCGAAAAAACCGGGCCACAAGGAGGACACATAGTGATGAAGTGCCAACAGTTATTTAGACCACAAATCAGTAGGCTAAGACAAGTATTGTTGCTCAAATTCGACCCGTGTCAAATATCCTCAACACCGATTTCTGTCTCTCGTCGCATATGAAAACACAGATACATAATAATGGTGCAATCAACAGTTCATAACAGATATTATAGGCACGTAATAATTACAAGTTATCGAAATCGTAGACCTGCTTTCTTTTTCATACTAACTCTCGGTAAAGATTGGTGTTTGGAGTCAATTAACTCTATTTCCAAAACTTCAATACGAACACAGGAGACGATATACGCAGGGGTATCCTCACTATGACTTTCTATCGTTTCACGTTCAAAACTGAAAATTTCCCCTTTAATTTTGAGTCTGTGTTCGTAACCGGGTAGATCGGACATTTTAAGTATTTTAGGCGGGTAGAGATCGTCTATCTTTCGCAACGCATTGTAGGCAGACGGGTTGTAAATCGTAGAGATGACGAGGCCAATAGGTCTATTCGGGTCCTTATAGAGTTTTATGGGTCCTGGCTTATCAAGTATCGCATTGATTTCCATTTCCCATTTTTTTGCCTTAGACTCAATTATACCGCCATCGGGATTGAAAACAAGATCGTAGTTTCTACCATAGCGTCTGTGAAGTCGATCTGTCGTAACACCTTCAACAAAGATTGTATCCCCGATTTTCAATCTTTGTTCGCTGGCGGTTTTTTCCCAATCCAACTGTTTTATAGTGTCAGTTTTTTCCGTCTCCGACTTTTTCACGCTGTCGAGATTGCAACCCGGTAATACAAACACTATTAGCAGTAAGATAAACGTAACACCCCGCATCGTCCGTCTCCTTTTGTGTTTTAATCAGTGGGGTCACTGTCTACAACGTATAGTCTATATGATCTATTTCTTACTTATCGCTTTCCGTCCTTAAATCTTGCAATTGCGCCACGCTCGACAAACTGGGCGCGGGTATAGTGTGCTGGCATCCCCGGATCTTTCCACCGCCCCGCAGTCTGAATGTCCACAAGAGACGCTCCCGACTCTGCCAGAGACACAGTTGTTCCAATCCGCAGTGAGTGTCCTGATACCTTCTCTGTCAGTCCCACCTTGGCTGCACTTTGCTTGATAATCTTTCGCACACCGTCTGCGGTGAGCGCGAATGGCTCACCGGTGTTCTTGTTGACGTAGAGGTTATCACCGCGCGCGGTCATACGCCGAAATAGATAGCCTTCCATCAGCCCCGACCGTTCCAACCATTTACCGACCATCTGGCGGGTGTCGGTACACAGATAGAGATACTCACCCTGTCCTTCCTGATCTGTCTTGGAATGGCGAACCCGGAGCGTGTTGTCCTCAAGGTCGTCTATACGAAGTTCCACCACTTCGGAAATACGGAGCAGCCCGTCGGACATGACCCGCAGGATAGCGGAGTTGCGAGTACCGCGGAGCGTGCCGTCTGCCTCTTGAACTGCACAGATTTTTTCGACTTCACGCCATGTTAAGCCGTTTCGCTGTCCCCGTCCTCGGTCGCGACCCTCTCGACGGATACCCGCCAGTGTCGCAGCGGTGATAGGAAGTTCGACCGGCTTTCCGTTATTCCGATACTTCAATAGCCACTTTACTGCGGAAACAGCGATTGAGATTGTCCCTGGTGCTTTGCCTTCGTCAAACAGGTCTGTGATATACTGGGCGAGCAGCCCGTCTGCGATCGGGCGACCGCGGAGCCACTCGTCAAATTGTTTCAGAGCCTGCCGGCGGTTGCGTAGCGTGTTTTCGGCAAAGGACTTCTCCACAAGCCCTGCTGTCGGCTCCGGTATGAGTTCCTGTGTTATTTCGGTTGAGGGGACAATCGAAGTTTCCGGCGGGTTTCCGCCCAGTCTTTTGTTTTCCATGCCAACCTCTGTGAAATAGAGTCCATTAATTTCTTGTAGTCACTACGTCGCGCTAAATACAATTGAACGTAGCATTTTAATGCTGATTCTAATAATACGTTAAAAAAACCTATAGATAATGTTAAATCTGCGCGCAGTTTAAAGAGGTTTTCTTCCGGGGTTCGTTTCAACATAGAAGTGGTATTGAAATTTCCATGTGCGTAAGAGCTTAAGAGTGAATGAAAGTCATGGCGATAGTCAGCAAATTCAGGGGGTTCTATTTCGTAAAATTCCAACCCCTGTTTAAATTTGGCTTTCGGGTCGGTATGCGACCATTGACTTGGAGATTTTGGCTTTAAATTTGAGTCGAACATTTTATTGTATATATCTTCAGGAAGATTTTTTTTATTCAATTCCATGTCCTCTTTATCAACCACAAACTTTAGGTAGCGGAGATATTCATGACCTTTTTTATTTTTTCTGTCCCGCATGATATAAGCAAGATCAATTAGAAATTCCTGTGCGGTTCGTTGTGCGTGTGCTAATGCCGTAGACATATAAGCGGTATTGTCTATTAACCCTTGAGATATGAATATACCGTCCTGATAGCTATTCCTGATATTCACAAACAAATGTTGCATAACCATATCAGCATAGTTATCATAGTAATTCAACTTAATATGAGCGTCTAATTGCCTGATTTGAATATAGTCGTCAATAATGCCAACTACTTCTTGTTGATCGTTTAGAATTTTTGCTATATTTTCAAGAGAGAGAGTTTTTGCCATGTTAGCCTCCTTGTGTTACTCTAATATAGATTCTCGTTGCAACACTCTGCGGATTTCCTCGAAAGCTGCCCCTATTTTCCCTTTTGGAAATGGGATATGTATAAGTCCATGAATGTTACTAAAATCCTGACAACCTTCTTCCAGTAAAATGATTGCCCTTTCAAAACCGAGCCTACCTTGAAACAAGCCTGCTTCGTGAATTACATTCTCACGAGCATGTAGTGAGCCGTCGGCTTGTTCGTCTTCGCCTGTCATGATCAAGAATGCCATACGGGATTCGTCTAACATTTCTTTAAGGCGGTTGCCGGTAAACTGACCAGCTGTTGAAACACGATTGAATTCTTCATAAGGAAGCCCTAATGTACCCTCTATAAAATCCTTAAGTTCTCGCCATACAAGTGAATGACCATGCCCGATAAAGATTTTCTTATTTTCGTTATTCACGGTGTCATTATTTGTAGTCTGTTGAGTGTTGTTTAGCAATTCCTCGTATAATTCCAACTGTCCACAAATGCTTTCCAAATCATTAATCCAACGAGATATACCATTCTCATGATCGGTTATTTGTTGATCCAAACTTGGACTACCTACTATGTAGAAAACTGGTTCCCCATGCGAATCTGGTAGCGGAGATTCGTCAAATAAAGTGCCAAACAGTGTTTTGTTGTAATCGGTCCATTTCCATGTTTCTCTTTTTAAGTTATCAAAATCTTCTTCTGAAGATATTTCAGTCTTAAGCAGTTTCTTGCCTTCCTCAATCCGTCTGCGTATCTTTCCAGAGGCTTCTGCTTTTCTTACACGTAACTTGGGATTTTTGCTATCTGTCATAATATCTCCTTAAGGACTTTTCAACCAGCCAAACGGTCGGCTTTGGTGTTAGTTCCGCAGTCGTTTCGGTCGAGGGGACTATAGCCATTTCGTTTTTCATGCGAACCTCTTTACCTAAAATCGGTTATTATATACCCCTTAAATAAAATTCCAGTATGGCATTGTAATAGGATTGATTAAAGGATAATTGCGATGTTTTACTTAGTAAAATACACAAAGTTCTACCCCTGTTTGTGAGAGGAAACCCGCTGAACTCAAAACGACGAGAAGAATCTTTATTATCCATAATGTACCGCTTCTGGTAACGAGCAATTTGCGTCTCGTATACTGGATCAACCATAGATAGATTTATTAATCTTTCTTCCTCAAGTAGCATTAATTCTCTCTGGCTAATTCCATATTTCTGTAATCCAGAAAACTTAGAACCACTTATCAAGACAGAACTCTTACCAATAAAATCACAAATTCGTATCTCTGGTGCCTCTTCTATAGTAAATTTGCCCCGACCAAGAATAAAAACCGCTAATGATGCCAATTTTTGAAAGGATTTTGCACTTTCTGCTGATATTTCTGTAATGATGCTATTCGCGTGATCAAGTGAAAAATTATGTGCTGGTATAGTTTTTGCACTACTAATTTTGTTCTTAAATCGCATTCCAGTATATTCTTCTACGCTGTCATGTTCTATAATTGAACTTATCAGCTTATCAAAACCGTCATTATAGTTTTCGGCAAAAGAAATATAAGTTAATTCACTTAATGGTATTTGGTTGCCCACCTTGTAATTCTCTATTTCGCAATCATTTATTTTCAAACATATCAACCAGTTATTATCTGGTTGTAGTGTCTTATGTTTTTCACATGCCAGAGTTAGTTCCCTTCTCATATCGCTCTGTTCTTTTTTTCTTGAGGCTTCCGAAAAACACGCTAAAAAATGATCACAGTTGTCTATTTCTTTTTCGGTATGATTTTTAAAACTTACTCCAGCAGGCGAATCTTCCGCATACCAGAAAGTCTCAAATCCATAGTTTTCTAAATCACGATGCAATACTTCAATAAACGGTCGGTCTTCCTCTACGCACGAAATAAAAACTTTTTTCTTCTCTTTCATTGATATAAACCTCACTTTTAAATTCAATCAAAAATAAGTCCAAAAATTCTGTATATTCTATCCTACCACATTCGTACCTGTAATTCCACACTTTTCGCAAAGTATAGAGTGAAAAAAAAAACCGCTCAGAATCCTCTACAACGCCTTTCAGAGAATGCCCCTGTGGTAGACCCACCCTATACCCAAAACATGCCACAGCCGTTGACACACACCCGAAGATTGACACATCTCACTACGCACACCCGCCAGAAAAGCAACTTTGTTGTTAAAATAGATTTGACCTTCACCTAAAAAGGTGTTTTTGTTATAATGCACTGTGGTGCATCTTCAAGTATATCTGGATGGATAGAAAGCCCATCAGTAGGAAGGCTCCGATGAATCAGAAGCAGAACTTACCCGTCGAAATATATGAGGCACTTGGCGAAACCTCGCTTTTATTACAAGGTTTTAAACCCACCGCGGTCCTCTTTACCTATATGAATACCCGTGGAGTGGTCGTGCTGGTGTACCGGCACGGACTCTTGGAGTATTCCGTCAGACCGGCACAAAATTGAGGGTGTGGATGGGTGACCGTCCGCGGATAGAGCATGGGATATATCCATCTTGGCATACGGATCGTTTTCTATTTCGTTTTTTCGTTTGTTTTGGCATTCCCCGCATTCGCAGAAGACACCTGGATGCCGGATCCGAATCTACGACGCGCTGTCAGGGCAGCACTCGGCTTAGGGGCCAATGATCCCTTTACCCGTGATGACCTGCTCAAACTCCATAGACTCGATCCCTATAGATATGGGGTGAAAAGTCTCATCGGTCTCGAACACGCGAAGAATCTTACCTGGTTCTCATTTGCTGAAAATGACGTGACAGATCTCTCACCACTCGCAGGACTGACGCAGCTTGAACTCTTATATGGCTGGTCAAATAAACGACTCTCCGACATTTCCGCGCTCGCGGAACTGACGCAACTCCACACTTTGAATCTCGGTGTCTGTCATATACAAGACATCACAGTGCTGGCGAATTTGACGCAATTAGAGGAACTCACGCTCTACTATAACGAAATTTCCGACATCCGTCCGCTCGAAAACCTCACCGAACTCACCCTTTTGCGTATCAACTCGAATTATATTACAGATACAACGCCGCTGGAAAATCTCGATAAGTTAGAAACGCTCTGGATACACCATAATTCCATCGCGGATGTCAGTTTTTTGCAGTCGGCGACCTTTGATGTCCGTTATGATGAAATTTGCGAGATTCCCAGAATCCCGATCCGAGAACGCATCGCGTCGCAAAGCAAGCCGAGTTTCTTCCTTTGGGGCAAAATGCTTAACCGTCAAGACCTCTCAGAAACCGAACAGTTTTCACTTGCAGATCTGTATATGCGACGCTATGGTTTAGGGCTACGTTGGCAGTTCGTCAATGGGCGTTGGCAGTTCGTCGGACTCCTCGACGAAGCGAGAGCACAACGCGACGCACTCCTTGCAGAAAACCCAAATCTGATTTTCATTCACGGTGTCCCGTTCAGGACATTTTTCCCGGGGGAACAGTCAGAGGATTGGGAACACTGGATCCGCGATGAAAACGGCGATCGGGTTCGCGTCAACTCAGACTATTACACAGCGTATCTGATAGATTTTACGCATCAAGACGTTCAAGATATGATCATTCAACAGGCGACCGCTGCCCGCAACTGCGGACTTTATGACGGCATTTTTTTCGATTGGTGGAATGAAAATGCGTCGATACTTAACGGTTACCGGACTTATGAATCGGTGTTACGCGCACGTGAAATTGTGCTCCAACGCGTACGCGAAGCCGTCGGTGAGGATTTTCTCATCCTCGTGAACCCGAACCGCAGCAAGCCGTTTGTCTCTGCGCCCTATATCAATGGGATTTACATGGAGAACGGTCGCGATACGGCGCACGGCTATACGCTCGAAGGACTCATGGAAATTGAGGATACACTCCTCTGGGCAGAGGAAAACTTGAGGCAACCGCAGATGAACATCGTTGAAGGGTGGGGCGTTATTGTACCATCGGATGAGACATTCACAACCCGGCCCGCGGACAATAAACCCGTTGAGTGGTCGCGTGTCACTTATACCCGACCCGATCACCCGGAAAATATCCGGTGGGCGCGTCTGTTTACAGCGATGAGCCTGACGCATTCTGACGGCTATGTGTCATTTTACAACGGCTACTTTGACAAAGAACGCGTTGACGGCGCGAATTACTGGTATGACATCTATAACGCTGAACTCGGTCGTCCCATCGGGGCGCGTGCCGAAATCTATCGCAATATTGACGGCTTGTTTATCCGGGAATTTGATCACGGTTGGGCGGTCTATAATCGCTCCGGTAATGAACAACGCATCGAGTTCGGAGAAGAGGTCTCAGGCTTCGCATCTAACGTTGAAAACAACCGCTCACACACCATAGAGAATTTCGATGGCGAGATTTACCTGAAACCTCTCAAGGTTGTCAACCCCGCGGATGTTAACGGCGATGGGATCGTGAATGTGCTTGACTTGGTGATTGTTGCCAATGGCTTTGGTCAAGACGCGCCGGATGTCAACGGCGATGGGATCGTGAATGTCTTGGATCTTGTTATCGTCGCCAACGCTTTTGAATAAAATGAGAACAAAATAACGTGTTTCAATATCAGGTGTTGCCGGAGTCGGAAACATAAACTCGATTTTTCGGTGGTAACGGATGCGAGTTATCAAACCGGTGCGCGTCTGGAGCAAGCGACGCAGGCTTTTATCAACTGACTCACCTCCTGTCATCCCAACGTCTAAGATGTGCATGGTTTTTCTCCTCGCTGGACATCACGGCTTTTGTAAATTATTTATCAGTTTTCGCTCGCCATCTAAAAAGTTATCAATGTTACCGATAAAGTACGTGCAGCCTTCCTCTAAACTCTCTCGAGGTCCTGTATACAAATTGTGGTATTCAAATGAATTAAAAGCACCTCTCACCACAACACAAGAAAGGGCTATCAACCCTGTTTTCTTACCACTATTGGCTGTGCTTTCCCATCCGATAATACGCATCGTGTAATCAAATGGATGCGAATGATCGCTTAGTGGAACGACGCTAACATCTGGCAACTGCCTTAATTCGCGCTTGATATAAGTCTCAACAAGCTTAGCAAAAATCGGATCAGGATGTGTCTCGCTTTCCGGGACATATACCCTAAATGTGAAAAGTTTTTCGGGAGCCGGTTGTACTTGTGAGTTGGCTTTGAAAAGTATGCCAGAGCCGAGTAAAATGAGCAGTATAACTGCCGAAGTGAAAAATCTACCTTTCATCGTTTCCCTCCTCTTTTTTTTTCATGATTTTACGCAAGAATTTCGACGGTGCTGATACCTGCCGCGGTCAGAATTTTCTCCTGCCACTTCGTAAAGGATTGCCCCCGCTTTTTTTCAAAATTATCTCGGTTCAAGAAATTTTTACGAAGTTCCTCAAGCGTCTGATAAGTCTCTACTTTGCCACCGTCTACCCCAATAGCAAAAGCGTATGTTGTGTCAAGAATGTATAGAATATAGTTACATGATGTTACACTATCGGCTGTCTTATAGAGCGTATAGTTGTAAGTCAACGGATATGGCTCCCAACCCGGATCGCCGGGTTCAAGCACGCTTTCATCATCAAAATCCGCATCCTCATCAAAATCCGGTACATCTACACTTACAATTTTCTCGCCCTCAAACTGGAGATCCATTTGATCAGGACGTTTCAATGTTATCATTTTCATGTTTTATGCACCATTTCGCTCTCGCATAGCGCGCAGCTGCTTTGTTAGAGCATTCTGCGCATCGCTTTCCGACACGGACGGTTTCAAAAAACGGGGGGAGCTGCTTGTAGCTCTTACCACAATCAACGCACATAGCTTCGGCTTTACTTGCTGCGTTTGTGTTTTCTCGATCGACGTTTCCTTTCATGTCTCCCCGTTTCAAGGACCCTGTAATCGCCTTCTCTGACGAACCCTCTCGCTTTCCACTCGGCAGCCGAGGTTCAAACTCTATGGTAACAAGATCGCTGTCTGCCTGGTGCGCAGCCCTGTAAGCCCGCAAAACTTTATCGCGCCCGAAAGCGAGGTTCGTTTTACCGAACCTTTTCAAATGGATCGGGATCAGGACGAAACTGCGATCTTTTTCGGGGGCCCCCGTAACAACAGGAAGCGTTTCGAGAGCCGCCTGAATCTGTTCCTTTGAGAACGTCAAGTCAACTTTTTCCATAGAGATACCTCGCTACATAAACATGCGCAGGCTATAAGATTCCATGACGAACGCATGCTGGATCACGAAATGCCCCATCGCCTCAATGTATTCACGAATCTCAGAAGCCGGGGCATCGAACTTCTTGTCCATGTATGCGACAACCGAGTGCTTTTTGTGCGTCCGTCAGCCGGTGCTATTAGTATCTTCCCCAAAATGACGTTTCGTGAAACCATTCTTGCAGCAATGCCACAAGCAAAGGGTCCCGCTCCGCAAATGCCGCGTACGTTTCAAACGCTTGATCTTTTCTGATAGGATGCGGTGAATCTGTCACCAGGTAATACCAAGCTTGAACACCTTCTGCCCAGTATTCCTGATAGTTCGTCTCTGTATACTCACCCGACCAGATCCCTAATGCCACAGCATTTTCATAAGCCTGCAGCAACCGATCGTCGAACCCTGGATCCAAAGGTTTTTTACCTAACCCTCTATGTACCCCTATTGCAACATGTATCGCATGTGCGAACTCATGCACAAAAACTTCGAGGATGCCTGTGAATCTTGTCTCCCGACTGTTCCCTGGCGAATAGGGGTGGTCCCAGTACATTGAATAGCAATACAAAGGCAACACACAGCGACCCGGTGTAGGCTCTTTTCCCTCTATATCCGCATACTCCGGTATATTCTGAAGCTCCTCGAAACGACCATTGATAAGAATCTGATAATGCCCCATTTGCGGCGACAACGCTTCCCGTAACTCCGGGCGTTTTGATGTCATCTCTAAAACAATATCGCGCGCCATTCGGAAGATCTCGTCGTCCACAAAACGGCTCCCGATAATCGCTATACCACCGGCATCAATATACCGCGTGTAATGTGCTTCCTGCGCCGCTCTCAATAATTCATCAGAGCCACTCCACAATATTTCTTGTATCTCAGGCGGAACAGCACCGACAACACCCCATTGTTCTGCTTCGGGTGCATATAATAGGTCGATAAAATGCGCCTCGCTACACCCAAATAGACACACGAGCATTAAAAGAAAAAGTAAATGTGATCTGAATATATTGGGCATAAGAGGCTCTTTTCGAGATGACCTCATCGGTGTTCTCGGCTTCTGTCATCAAAATCTTCAGTGGTGTGTGGCACCGCCTGTCGTTTGAAAGCATCGAAGAGGTCTGTCTACGGTGCATAAAAGAGTAGCCAAAACTGACGGCTGGCAGTTCCACTAACTTTGCAATCTTCATTAGTAAAGCCCTCGAAACGAGACACGATGAAACCACTCATCAAGCAGCCCTACAAGCAACGGATCGTGTTCGGCAAACGCTGCATACGTCTCAAAGAGGGGGCCCCAACTCTCAGAATGATGCGGGATTGGCAGATCTGTTACGTGGTAATACCACATCTTGACTCCTTCCGCTCAGTACTCACGATAATTTGTTTCGGCATACAGATCCTTCCATGTCCCGGATGCGACAGCTGTCTCATACGCCTGCTTTAAGCGCGCGTTGAACCCGGGGTCCAATTCGCTGATGGCAAAAAGATGGATCGCATGCGCAAACTCGTGCACAAACGTCTGCATCACCGGGCTCTGAATTCTATCGCGTTTCTGTTCGGGGAGATGCCAGATCTGCGAAACGCAATATGCGTTCCCAAAAGCAGCACCACAGTGTGGTATCGGAAATTCTCGAATGTGATGGTCTGTGAACTCTGGAATCCCGCGAATGTTTTCATAATAGCCATTGATGATAATCTGGTAATGTTTGTGTTCGAGGGTGAGGTATTCCCGGATTTCTGGGTGCTTCGCCGTCATTTGAAAAACGATGTTCCGCGCCATCTGTAAAGTTTCATCTGCAACGCTGATACTCGCAAGGATCGCGACACCCCCGGCATCAATATATTTCTGATAGAATGCCCGTTGGTGATCGAGTTGACAAATCCTTTCCAAGTAGTCTTCGGCGACAGGTCTGAAATCTTCGCCGTGTTGTAACGCCCATGTAAGTTTTTCAATATATGCTTCACGGTTGCCCCATAACTGTTCTTGGAGCTCTGATGGCACGCCTGTCACAGCAACCGGCGGCGCAGCTTGAACGGCGGGATCATACAGGCTTTCAAGACCTTCATCGCCACAGCCATAAAGACAGAGACACAGAACACAGAGTAAAACCCAACATCTATATGTCATGCGCGGTGCCTCCTTTTTTCCGCTGTTATAGACGAAATGGAATTCGCACAATAACTCCAATTTTCACAAATCTCTTTCATTGAGTTGTGCTGTAGAAACGACAAGCCAACGCCGCTTTATGAAATACCCTGTTTTCTGATCACCAGTCACCTTTTTCCGTTAGCGTTTTTTGTGTTCTCGGATGGGCGGCGTTCTGCGGATCTTTAGGCATCCTGAATCGACAAATTTTAGCGAACCCGGACCAACTCATACTCGATCGCACTGATTCGGAAACTGTTAGTGAAAAAAACGCACAGAATCGTCTATAACGCATTCTAAAACTTCTTTCGCTGTGGTAACCCTCTAAACATCAAGAAAAACAACCTCGCTTGACGCAACGGCTAAATCTGCCTTCTTCCGCACCATCTCCGAATGAAAATCGCGCGCAAATATAAATATGAACAAAATCCGCTTTGTGACGGAAGCAAATCCATATCCAAAAAGTTATTTTTCACAAGCAAGATAACATCTCTGATTTCAAAATGTTGCTGCCAGTCAGGATACCTTCCCACTCTTGATAATACCTTTCTCTTCCAAAACAGTGAGCGCGTTTTCTACAAAGCGAGGCGGAATACGCAGCTTCCGGCTGATATGCTTTGGTTTCTCCGAACCGCCGTAGGAGAGGTGCAGCCATACCAGAATCTCGCTTCGAGTTAAATCGTTCTCTTTAGCGATTGGAAAAAACTGCTTCATCTTATGCGTTGATTCGGGGGTTTCCGTGAGTAGGTACAGGTAGATTAAAATTTGATTCTTGTTCACTTTATGCCGGACAGCAGCGCGAACGAAAGCAGGGATGTCCAAAGAGATCATGCCTTCCAATACATCGCCTTCGTGGTGTAGGTTAGCTTGTGACATGATAAAACCTTTCATGGGCAGATGTTAAGTGCTTCGCGGACAAAACCAGCACACATAGTTCGAGTGCAAGGTGTGAAGCACGTCAATCAATGTATTGAATGTTAGTGGGGTTTGGACGTTTTGCCGCGTTGCGATTGAAATAGAACGCGGCTGGACGTATAACCCTATTGCCAGCGGGCGGAGACGGGAGATAGAAGGTCTATCTCAGAAATCCGTCTCCAACGTCCAATAGTAATGACACGAGATTTCAAAAAGAAAAATCGCGTAAAATCACTACGCTGTCTAAATTATCACACACATCAATTAAGATATATGATATATTTAAACCGCACTGGCAACCTACACTTGGCAGTGCCGCGGTTCGGGAGTCTCTCACACTCGCCGAACCATCCATCTTGGATTTTACGGATGCCAAGATACAGTATAACATATGTATAAAAAAAATACAATATTTTTTTTATTGACTTTTTGTGGTCTTCTCATTGACAGCGTGTCGATTGATGAATCTGAGAGCGAAGGTTCTACGATGATAGACTCGCCTGCTTCTGATAACGCCGACACACAGGCAAATCGCACGGCGAGGAGGGACAGTAATCTAATCCGTTTCCGCAGTCTACCCAACATAGCGACGGACACCTGCAATATCACACGAAAAGAAAACACCCTACACCATCTCACCGGTACTTAAAAACAAAAAAGGCGTGACCGTTATTACGGGACACGCCTGAATAGCACAAGAATTTTAACGTATATTTCTGGTGAGCTCAGTGAGTTCCTTCACTGCCGCTACCGAGTTTCGGAGTTCGCTGACAATTTCGTTGTGCCGTCTTAGCATCTCCTGATCCTGAGTTCGTTGGGCTTCTTCGATTTCCTCTTGTGTTTTTCTTATTGTTTCCATTACATTTATCGCAGCAATAGATAACAATCGGCGGGAAATGTTTGACGGAAAAGCAAATGTAAAACATTATTCTTTCCTGTTTATTTTCTCAAGCCTTAGCGAGCAATACCAAACGCGTCTTTCAGTTCTCCAGGATTCGCAACAAGCGTTGCGCCCTCAATTGTCGTATTGACATGTGGGGTAATAATAACCTCGCGTCCTTGCTTTAACGCTCGATTTGCGGTCGCTGATGACCCTGATCGTTCCTCAGCCGCGACGATGATAGTTTTTCGGAAAGTCCAGTGATAATTTCATTGCGCTGGAGATAGTGCCGTCTAAATACTGTTGAGAGATTATCCGCATATTCAGAAATGACAGCACCGCCGGTAGCGAAGATTTGATGAGCCAGTCTTTTTCGGGGCTGGGATCGGAGGGCTTTGAGTCCACACGGGACGACACCCACAACGTTTCCACCTGCGGAAAGCGCGCCTTTAACAGCAGCTTCGTCGCACCCTTCGGCGAGCCCCGGGACAATGGTGTATCCGTGTTCTGCAAGTACCTTGCCAATTCTGTCTGCGGTCGTAAGTGCTCGCTGTGCGGGTTCACGACTCCCGGAAATCGCAATAATTTTCCAATTGGGTGGTAGGTCTCAGCGGAAACGGAGGGCTTTCGGAGGGTTTCTTATTGCTCGCAAGAGTTTAGGGTAGTCTGGATCGCCGAGTCCAATTTCTCGCACTTCGGATTCGTCAAAATTTGTCACTGTGTTGTTTCCTATCCGATAATTTCACGATTGAGAACAATCTATTGCCTCAATCTGAAGTATTCGCAAAAACTCCGCTCTTTTCTTCGTTGACTGTTCGTCCGTTCTACTATCATAGTCGCGGCGGTGGATAGCAAGCAGATAGAGATTTATTTATCCGATGACTTCTCCTTGATTATGCAAAGCGGCGTGGCATTCGGGACAAAGTGCTATCAAATCGTTTTCTTCTGATGCCTCAGACTTCATTCCTATCCGCTCTTTTCCGACACGTTCATAGTTCCAGTGATGCACCTGTTCGGCAACATTTGAACACCTGCATTCACAATTCAAGTGGCTGAATTTTTCATCTCTGGCACACTTGCGTTCACAAATGGAGTGCCTATGTTCACAAATCGGTTTCCATTCGGTTTCAATATATTCAATCAAACGCCCATATTGATCGCGCGTCCTCTGGACGATGATAGGAGGCTTAGGTGGACCGGGTTTCATCGCACGATTCAGAACCGCTTGACGCTTTCGCTGCCATTCAGGAGATCGTAGATATTCCTGATAAACGCGCCTTTGTTGAGGTGTCCTATAGGCTTCTTGTATCGCATCATGCCAACTGATGCGGTGTTCGAGGTTGTATCTGGCGTGGTCAAAAAGAAAATCTCTTAACTCTTCGGGTGTTGCGAATAAGTAGGCTGTCGTTGCTTGGTTGTATTCTGTTGAATTGAAGTCTGAGCAGTTCGTGCCAGCGAATCCTGCGATTTCGTATAGCCGTTTTTGGACGTTTAACGGCAATTGTTTGAGTCGGTTTTGCATCTATGCATCCTTTCAGGAGAAGTCCTGTCCTTTCTAAACAGTCGGGAGTCCGCGTTTTTTATCTCGAGAGTCTTTTATATCCATCTGCAAACTACCTATTCTGTTCACCAGTTTCTCTATACCGCCTCTGTTTTTGAGTAAGTAGTCTTTGCACTCCTCAAATACTTGTTTTATCGCTTGCTGACTCGCATATTCTATATTTCTGTGGGCAATTATCTTATGCCGGTATTCAACCAGTTTACCATATATCCTGTTGCCTCGCATTTTGCAAAGTTCTTCTCTTAGGGGCTTTTTATCTTCATCATGGCATACGCTATCAATAAGTGATTCAAGGTTAAATGTTTGAATTTTTTCCTCGTGAATAGTTGGTTTTTCTATTGTTTTGGTAAGATTCAGAGTTATGGTATGGACGCAATTTCTCATTAACGTTTCCTGCTCTTTTTCGCTAAAAATGCAAGTTTGAGGATGCTTCTCCTGCTCTGCTAATTTTTCAATTAGGTTGAGGTTCATTTTAGCGTCCATTACGTCTTGGTCAATTGCGTTATGTATGCGTAGATTTGGCGGTATTCGTTGTTCACTCATTTACTAATCCTTCCTTTCATTAGTCCAGTAGGTGCGGTTAGGGAACCGAACTGAAAATTCACCAGAAATTTCTAAAACCACGTTTTACGACGAGATTCTTCTACTCGAATCCCAAGTGGCGATTTTCCCTCAAGTCTTCTCAGCGAATTCACGGATTTAATTAATTCTTGGACAATTTCGCGAATCCCAGGGCGTGCCGCCGGGGAAATGACTATTTCAGTTATAAGTTCATTCATATAACGTATATCAGCACGTTCAATAATTTCTTTCGGTATAACATCGGTATCCATCATTTCCTTAAACTGGTGTAGATTAAATCCGGTTAATCTACTTACCATTCCTGAAAAATTTACGAGAGCCCTACAGTTAAGGATTCTTACTTCTCTCTCATCCGAAAAGTCAGACATTTTATAAAAAAATAAGTCTCGTCTAACTTTCTCAAATTCTTCAAAATCTATTTCAGTAAGTTCAGATAAAATATCATCAGGATTTTCATTGATATACTTAACATATTTTATCTTATATCCACGTCGGGGAGTTAACCAATCCAAAAGACGTTTAGCATTCGTTTTAATGGCGACACCATCTCTTGGTGAAAATCTATCCCACATAGGGGCGAGTTCTTCCTGATTTCCGCACCAACACGAAGCAAAAGCAGTATTTTTGTATACATCAAATACATAGTCTTTTCCAATATTTGTTGCTTTAGGAAGTTTAGATAAAGCAGATTTCAGAATTGCCCCTTCTGTTATATCACTAAAAAGGGAGACCCTAACAAGAGGTATATATTCAAAAGTCAAAATTTCAACTAAAGATGGAATGTCCGTATATCGCCATAGTATACAATCTTCTGAGGGCTCCAAGTCCTCAAGTTTTGGTAAGACATCTCTCAAATTTGTCATGAATTTTTAAATCCTGTTATATCAGATATTGTTGACAACTTGAACTGGGTCTAAAATATTCACCACGCCATCACCGTTAACATCTGCCTCGCTATTTGTTTCACCAAACGCTGACGCAACCAGGTCCAGATCAAGGATGTTAGCCTCACCAACCGCGTTGAGGTCGAGCTTCGATTCATCGAGAATCTCAAAACGGACAATTTCTGTGTAGTCCATAACTCCGCCTTAAGTGAGTCTATTTTTCAACTCTGGAATAGTGATGACAGGCGTTTTCCTAATATTGTCGTATGGTATTGAATTAACTATGTGCGGTGTAGATTTTTCTCCTACGATGAACATATCACAAAAATTTAAGTAGTGTAGGTATCTGAAGTCCTTTAAATATGATTTATCCAAGTGTTCTGCATTGATTTGTCTGGCATAGATCATATAGTTGGATAAGTAATAGATGTAGATAGGATATGCCAGATGTGGATAATTTTCCATTGTAAGTCTTTTCCGGTCTGCAAGTTCGCGACGTAGCCGATTGGCATGTCCCCCAGTAAGATATAATACTGCTTCAAGCATCACGATACTTCTATCTATCGGTTCATTTTCCATTTCTTGTCTTGTCTTTTCAGCGGCGTAGTTGGGTGTTTGTTTCACATAAGTTTTTTTATCTCGCTTAAGTCCCGCTTTTATGTCTTGCGTGGATACAGTCATATCTAACGCTTCAAACATCGGTTGGAGAATTTGTTGGACGTATGAATTTATCTTATTGGGAGTAAGCATTCCTTTTGCTTTATCGCACCTTTCAGTGATGCTTTTTATAAGGCTTTTGAAGCCCTCAATTCGAGGCTCATAATACGATATAAGATTTTCCGGTGCCATACGTTCCATTGTTATAGGTGTAGATGTGATGCAGTTCGCCGCAATTTCTTCTGACGTGAGAATACTTGGACAGTGCGTCCCATTAAGTGCGTCAATCATAAAATATCTGTGCGTCTCTCCGGTGAGAACTATCGGATTTTCTATTAATTCCAATTTTTCACGCAGTGACTTTTTATCTTTCTCAAATGATTCTACATCTTTCTTATCCGTATTGTCTGGAGCAATGCATTCCATTACAAAAACTTGAGGGCAAAGGATGTTATATTTTTTGTTAATCTCGGCAAGCACATCCCTATGCACATTTTGAAAAGCACATCTATCAAATAGGATGAGTTCTCTGTCGTGTGGAAAACCGTTTTTCTTATTATATTCAACGTGTATCATTTTTCTCTCAATAGTTCCGGTGAAAGTTGCGGATACTTGTCTGTTCTCGTCCGTTGTTGAGGGAATTTATGTTTTTCATGGTTTACCGACTTCTTGTCTTTGCCTTGCGTTTTCGATAAAATCTGCGCTGGTTAGGTTTTCGGGTTCCGTACCTTTCACCAGACGTGCTTTTCTTTCGGGGTTTGGGTGTCCGAGTATGGGCTGCCTCATGGCATTTGCTACATAGGGCTGTTAAATCTGACATCCTTTCGTTGTAGATTCGCTTGTAGGTCTCGTGGTGTACTTCTGTTGCGGGTGCGCCACAGCGACGGCATCGGAATCCAGCGGCTTTTAAAACGGCTTTTCGCTTTGTTTTCCACGCATCGGATTGGAGATACCGACGGTAGCGTTCTCTGGCTTCTTTTCCCCAATACTTTTGCGCCCAACGCATTTGATACCATTTCATAAACAAATCCTTGCGATGATGCCTCTAAAATGAAAGAATATCTGAACGTCCAACAAAAAGACTTTCAGGTGGGTACGCCTCAACAGTGAAAATTTTGCGTCCGTCCGACCACGTGAGCGTCACCTCAACAGATTGCTTTTGATCTTCACGTGGAAGGATTAATATTCTATCAGGGGGTTCTGTAGGACCAACTCTCTGTTCAATTGACACGAGTTTAAACTCAAAGTGAAGGGTTACAATATTTCCTGTTTGTTCCCAATCCGCGTCCCAACTCTCTTTGAGTATCGTTTTTATCTCAAATTCCGCGCTCAGATCAACAGGCGATCCATTAAAGACCACATCAAACTCTGCGTCCCACCTATCCGAATTCGGTTCGGCACGGACGCGCGGCGGTTTCACCTCTACAAACATAGCGGGTCCTGTGTCTGCGGTGTCTGTGTCTCCGCCACACCCGTTAATAAACAACCCAACAATAACAAGTAGAAACCAAAGCCCGCGATTACGCACTTCAAATGTGCCGGTGAAACACTTGGACACTCGGTGGATTTCGGCGTTGTCAAAGGAGTGTGTGCTTTTCATTGCATTATCTCGCCTCCTATTTATGATGTCGTCCTCTTTCCTGTCTTACAACTCCTTTACACTGTCGCAATAGACTTTCTGAAGTTTTTAAGCTATACCTGCCTCGAAAGAGGGCGGATATCCATGACGTTGGCAGTGATTTAGGAATTTGGGCAAGTTGATCTTGGTGCTTTTCAGCAATTCCTTAGAGTGTGAATAAACAACTTTGTTGCATTGACTGAACGTTATAAGGTTCATAAATGCTAAAATATCGTTGTTGTCGCGTGGCGTGCGATTCATGTATCTCAGATGCCTTGTATTGTTTGAGAAACCGAGTAAACATACACTTGGAGTGACAGGGAAAATCATTATAACATCCCGTCCAAAATCAACACTTTTAAGTGTCATTTGTACTTCCATTTTCCTGGACATCCAGCCATCTGAAACCGGTATATCTTCATTACCAAAATTCACAACTTTTGGATCTCTCCATAGAACGTCAGCCATTATGGGAATCCTTACATCTTGGGGATTTATTATGCTCACTGGATTATCGCTAGTAATAAAAACTTTATAGCCGTTTGTCTCAAGGCGAACAAATCTCCAATTAAGAAATTCCTCAAAAACAGCATCAGCAAAGGCGAGACTCCAATCAAACTTGCCTTTATGTCCTCTAGGCATTGAGATATAGTGATCACCGGGAGCGTCCTTTATCTGCAGGTCCATATTACCGAACCCCTCATCAAGTTTACCTCTGATGTAAGGATTATTACCCACAAGGAAACAAACAAATTCTATAAAGTCACGAGAAAGTTCTAAGTCGTTTGGGTTGGGTGCTTTGATAAATTCTCTTAATATTTCTGCATATTCTCTTTCAAGTTGACTTTGCTCTTGCTCTTGCTCAGGTGTATTGTAGTCCTGCTCAAAACTGATTTTCCTTATTGATTTCGGTCTATTACTGATTTTGCTCTCATTGTCCATTGAATAGACTAACGATCGTTCTGGGTTAAAAGTGAATTCCTTATAGTAAAATTTTGAAACATAATGGTGCTTTGCCACTTATACCTCCATTACCACTTCATCCTTCCTAAATAAAGGTGGGATTTTATAGGGTGTTGGTTCATTATATGCTCCCTTGGGGCGGAAAGAGGATTAAGAATTGCGGACGAAGGTAAACAGAATAACCGCTTCGTCCGCAATATCCGTACAAATGTGAAGTCCAGTTAGACCTAACTTGACTTTTTGGCAGGTCTAACTGGCGTAGGAAGAATACCCTTTGTATATCTATCATCTTCCGAACATAACCAAGCATATACAAATAATGCCCATGATGGATAGGTTTCAGGTGTCCGATGATTACCGTTTGGACACGTTTCTGCAAGTTTATCAAGTTTTTTCCAAGTTTCAATTGGTAGTTTGACTTCCCTTGTTTCAAGTTGATCGTCTCCAGATACAGAATATCCAATAATCTGCGCTTCATTTGTTGCCAAAAAAATACCCTCCTAAAATAGGAAGGACAGTGGAAAATAATCACCCTGTCCTCTATAAATCGTGGCTATGGCAACCTTTCATTATACCCAAACGGATATAGTGTGCCATAGTGGTTAATGTAATTCCGTTCAACCGTGTTTAAATCAGAGACTGGAACCCCAGTTTTCAATACCTGTCTTGTGAACGCTTGCGCGCCGTATGTCCGAATCGCATTTGCAATCTGCGTCGTTTCACCCGCGTTAGCCTCTGCAACATGTCCGTTCCACCGAGTGGTAAGACCAAGAATCGTTTGACCGATATACCGCATATTGGTTCTTGTATTCGTGAGCAGATAAATTATCCCGTACATATCATACTCCTTTCTTTGAAATTAGAGGTTGACACATACCGGAGAGCCTTGTTAAAATAGAAATGCCAAACACCGATACGCATCACACACCTTGATTGGTTTTGGTAATTTGGGGCGGCGGCAACCGCCCCTTCTTTCTTCTAACAATTGTACAATTTTTTTACCTACTTCGTGAAATAAAAACGCATTTTTTATCTCTCCAAATTGGTTACATGTTAGCCTGATAGCATGTTAGCACGTTAGCATGTGAGACCTATAGAGGTGGTCAAGTGCTAACTGCCTGATGGAACACCTTCTGTCAAGGCATGCTGTGATTTGTCTTTACTTGGTAGGCTCCTACGCACAGGAGGATCAATTGGAACGGATTCAGTGGGCAATGCTTATTTTTTAAATGGTCGATCACTTCCGAAAATTAACGAATGAGTCGAAGATATATCTTACGGATCTGGGCGAGTTCAACTTCCATATCGTGAATTTTACCCTTGAGTTCAAGCGCGTTTTTCACGACATCCCAATGCGGGAATTCCCAAATAGGTTTGAGTTCAGTTTCACTGTACTTGTTTATCGCTTCGTCTGTCAAGGCACTGGCTATAAATCCGCTCTATGAATTACAAATCCGACAAGGAGTGTAATCCTTTATGGTCTGAAAGCTTCCAAAACCTTATCCCATTTGTCATAAGCAGTGACAGGCACTGCAAGCTCTGCAATGTCAGGGCCATTCAATCTTACCTATTCCCTTTATGTATGTGAATATTTTTCGCCTGTAGGCGCGAGTTGTGCTCGCGATTTTTCCTAAGAACGTTCACTTATGTAAAGCAAAACCAAGATCCAAATCGAGAATTGAATGACCCTGCTGCAATGTACCGTAGGTTCAACTGAACAGTATCATTATCAGTGGGTTACTCATACACCTATTTATCCGCGCCTCAATATTAAAATCTTATTTCTGGTAATAGCATTGCGGAAATGGGCAACACTCTCTCTTGAAACTGTAATCGGTATTTCTTCCACTGTCTGGAAACCAATACTTTCTGCGATAAGTCCCAAGAATCGTGCAGTAGGAATCGGTATTTGACATTTTGCATCCCCTGCTGTGGTCACATTGTCGCCGATGATAATCATACAGGCACCATCCTTTTTCAGTAACCGGTGCATTTGCAACATCGCCGTCCGCATATCCATGAAATAGCGATAAAGTAAACTCGGCTTGTTCTTTCTCCGAAAACCGACTTGAGCATTATGATTCAAGTCATAAATGTGTTTAATCGTTTCCTTAATATCTTGGGGTAACGGACAGCAATTGTAATTGTCAAAGAATTCCTGTTCCAGTTGGTTTTTAAGGCTTGTCTGAATTTCGCGTGAACCAATCAAAGCACGCTCAACCGCTGGCTTTTGGCGTTTATTGAGGAGGTTCAGAAAGGCAAGAGAAAGTCTATCAGTGTCAATATACGGGAGTGCAGTAGCATACGGCGGGGAAGTAATAATTATATCCACCCGATTGTCCTGTTTGAGATAAGGGCTTTGAATTTGTTCCACGTGGCGAATATCTCCTAAGAAACATGAAAAATCGTGAGTCAACCGTTCACTTGTAAGTCCATTTAAAAAAGCACGCAACCGGAAGGTGTTTCTATGTACTAATTCAGAAAACTTTTTGTACACGGGGGCATCCGTTATTGGTTCAGCTCTTCGCCCGATACGCAATTGCGTTGGTTTTTGCTGTGATACATCGTTCATCATGTCGCTTAAGGTGACAAAGAAGAAATCACGCATTGCGGGGATAGAGATACACTCTATCGCTTGTACAATCCGAAAAAGTTTATAAAGCACTGGCAAGGGGAACCAAGAAATAAGGTATTCAATATCCTCGATTTCATATTTGAGTGAAAGACGCATCCCTAAGTCTGTCACTGTGGCAACATCCAATGCTGAGGTGGTATCTCCATCAGGAAGGTGTTTCTCAAGGTTTGCCAATAAAGTATTAAATTCCCGTTCAACATCTTCAGCGGAGAGATTTAAGCAAGAAAGTCTTGTCTTTGAGATAAAGTGTGCAAGCGGATTCATGTCAATGCCAATCGCAACCATACCAGTTAAAAAACCTTCAATTACTGCTGTTCCACACCCCATAAACGGGTCCAAGAATACAGAACCGGACGCAACACCAGAATAGTTAATCAGGGATTTAACCAACTGTGGATAAAACTTCCCTTTGTATGTGTGTAAACCGTGGACACCGTATGTGGATACCTTTCTTCTGTTAGGAACCAGCGTTTCAATTTTCTGCTGGAGTTCTGCAAAGTTCATTGCTCTGTCTGCAATCTTAGCAGATGATTCTGAAATCGCTTGCTGCGTATTGATTACCTCACTTTGATTCTCACTGTCAACGACCACACAATGAAAGAAACAGAGATTTTTTAGTTTATTTATATTAATCGGATGCACTTGCTCAATTTGGAATCCATCTTGTGTCAATACTAATTGGCCATCAGGGGAGATAAGTGACCGTATTTCTCGTTTTGCCAGTTCAAACTCATATTCCCACAGTTTGTAAGATGGTAATCGGAACGTGTATTTATACATCTTCCACCTTTCGCAAAATGACGATATGTTCAGATTTAGCCCTTCGTGCAGCTGAAGTAAAAGAACGCCTATAGGCGTGTATATCTCGCTCCAAGTTGACTTCTAACTTAAAACCGCAGTCCCTCGCGATTTCAATAATGAGTTGGTCATTTTCCACAAGTTGTTGTTTGAAAACAGAATCGCCAATCACAAGACAACAGAAGCGGTATGTCTCTAAAACGCTGTTTATCCTTTGAAAACAGAGACGCATTGACTCCTTGAACGCTGCTATGTTTTGTTCTGTCGTTCCCTTTCGCTGATAGTTAAGGTGTGATCCAATTTCCTTCTTAGACATCGCTATTGGGTCATACCCAAGCCAAAACATACGGTGTCTATGGTAAAGGAAATAATCAAACGCATTTGGATAAGGGGGGGACGTAATAACAAGTTGTACCCTTAGGTCCGGTGGAAAGTCCTCAAGAGTTCTCAAATCATTGTTGATGACTTGAGATGTGACAGGCTGTCGATCCTCTCGATACCCTTCCATTCTCGTCCACATTTCACGAAGTTTTGAAACGAATCGCTTGTAAACAGTCCCTGGCGGTATCGTTTTCTCTTTTCTCCCGTAGTATGTTTCGCCCCCCTGATTACTGACACCCACCAGAATTGCAGAAAAAGCCACTCGGCAAAAGTCTGCTAAAAATTGTGAAACTACCATATTGATTCGAGCCAATAGGATGCCGAGTTCCTCCTGCACGGTCGGCGTAAACCAATGATCTCGATTCGGAATATCAGGCAGGTTATATTCTGGAATTACAGATAAATTCGGGATAAGAGAGAGTGTGTCAGTCGCCTGCTCAAAATAACCTTCAATATCCGCCATCAAATTCTCTAATTCAGGTTTATCCTCAACACTTACAAGATTCGATTTCACTTTGGATACCAACGCTCCAATTGGGTTAAGGTCATTGCCGATACAGTTTCTGCCTAAAAGTGTTGATTCGACGAGGGTTGTTCCTGCTCCACAAAATGGGTCAAAAACCCATTCACCGGCTTCTGATAAGCATTGAATAAGTTTAGATGGAATTTGCGGAATAAATCTTGCCGGATAAGGGTGATAGTTGTGGGTTAAGTATTGTGTATCACTCTCCGCAAACGCCCAATCGACTTTCTGTAAACGAAGTAATTCTTCTTTGAAATTCACATCGCCCTCTCTGTTAAAATTAACATCCGTGTGATTGATTCCATATTTCATCTAAATATTCTATCATTGTAGATGAGGCAAGTATCATCAATGTTTCAAGTGGCGTGCTAGCAGGCCCAAAGGGTTCGGAGTATTCAGCAATTTTCACGGCTATACCAAATCCGTCATCAGAAGCTGGCACCTGATTCGCGAAGAACTCGTAGATATTCGATCGATTTGTCTGCCAAAAATCGCGTAAGGTGGAGCTGTAAGGAAGAAGCAAACTCAGTATTTGAAGAGCATTATAACTTGAACAAACATGGGTGGTACATTGGTCGTATTGGTATCGGGCTGTATATGTCCCTCCAGCCCCCGCAAGCTGCTTCGCTCGCTCCCGCAAATACTCATAGAAGCCGCCCGTCTCTGCGTCGTAGTGATCGGATATAAATTCTTCAACTGTATTTATCATTCGTTCCGTTGGAGATTTACCGCTTGTAAGAATATCCCACGTCTGCAAACACTGTTGCATAGGACCCATATAGAGGAGTTTCTCCAAGCCTCCTTCAATTGCGGATAAAATAGGAGTCCAGTCTCTTTCTACATTCAGAAAATCGTATAGCGAAGCAGCACACAATGTTTGCAAGGTTACCTCATTTTGAAGTTTGCGATGCTCCTCTGTATCAGCCCAGTCCAAATTATAATACCAACCACTTGGTGCCTGAAATTCAGAAAGCCAATCAATTATTTTCTTTAATTGGTTCTCAGCTAACTCAACACTAAGCATGTTCAAGGTGCCAAGGGCATAAAAAGTTGCGTAAATATCGGTTGGGAGTGTTCGATTTTTGAGAATTTTAGCAATCTCAGTTTGCGGGTTCGTTGGATAAAAACCAAAACTTCCATTGCGGGCTTGTAAATTCAAAACGTACTCGGTAATATCGAAAACAGTGGATTCTTCAATATCTGAGCGAGGAACCACTAACAATGTTCCTAACACTTGATGAAATAAATCCGCAGCAAAAACCGGATCCCCTCTCTTAATGCATTGCGCTTGATTAGGACTGCTTCTTTTGAAATATGCAATGATGTTAGCACGCCAAGGGTGCGCAGATAAAGTTTTGGTAATTTTCGACGGTTGGACTCCTAAGCACCAGAACCCATTTCTTTCAACCGAATTACTTGATTTATGATCTTTACCGGTCACGAATGAACTCCTCAATACTCTCTGATTGGAACAGGGAATCACATATCACTGCTGCCAGAAATTCAGCAGGGAAACTCGCACATCTAATGTCAACCCTTGGAACTCCTGCCCCAGTAAACTCAATATGCAAGAATTTATCAGCCCACGCCTTCATCAGCGGAAATTGATCTAATGCCCAATCTCGGACTGCTTTTGTAAATTCAACACTTCCGGCTACTCCCTGTCCCTTTGGACCGCGTCGTGTCAAGGGAATAGCAAGTTTTTCTGCAACTGTGATGGACTCAGGAAAATATTTACCCCCGATTTTTACGAGCCATCCCGTTACGATATCCGCCCGACTGTTTGGAAACAAAACATCCAGTCCATCAAAAAAAACACGAAGTGTGTCTTCTTCAGAGGAGTTGAAGCCGAGTGAGATACTTTGCTCATATTGATTTCTAAAGGTAAAATACGCAGATTTACTGGACGATCCCTCAGCCAAATAATATCCTAACATTAAGCAGAGAATTGGTGATAAAGGTAACTCAACAGGTACTGCAAATCGCCTACCGTTTGGCTTTTGAATCCATAATAAATCACCACGGTCAATATCGGGTTTAAAGAGTTCTCCTTGTTCTGCACAAATGTCATATTGTCTTTTCTGTCCGCCTTTTGTCACATAACAGCACATTCCACTTTCGACATAAGGCTTCAGATTAAAGTATTGTTGATGATGCGTGAGCGGCGGTCCCAACCATTTAATTTCATCTGACTCGATAGAATCCTTCAGAATAGAGTCAACACACGCCTTTATAATCGCAAGCAGGAACGGGAGAAAGTGTTCAGATTTCAGTTGGGTACGGATAATTTCATAAGCACTCCCGCCAGGAGCAAGTGCTCCCTTCTTTTCACTGATTACGAACTTCATCGGTTCATCAGGCGGGCTTCCAGCATATTGAGAGTTGTATTTTAGCCCTAAGATTTCTTCTTGCAGCTCCCTTTCTTTAATTTCGTCTTCCGGCCTCCCTTGATCCATCCATTCCTGCTTGATAAGGTTCATCTCATCAATAATATTATCGCCCTGGAAATACTTTTCATCTTCCAATATAGTCACTTGGGAGTCGAAAGAGTCACCAAATAAGACTTGAAGCCCTCTACTTACAAAGTCCTGCAGCTGTGGATTATTTTGGGCAAAACCGATTTTATTGGTTTTGTTCCCGTCCCCATCGTATGCCCCCATAAAAGCGATAGTCTCAGGCGTTAAATCAATGAACAGTGGAATAAGCACATCTCCAACCTTTGCCCGACTCCGCTTGCTCAGAACAGGACGCAACAACACGTGTCCAGCTGATGTATCCGTTTCCCACTCATACTGCTGAGAAATAGGGCGTATTCTACCTGCATCAATGAGGTTCAAATCAATCGCTCCATTTCTGTTTCGTAGGAAAGCATCTACGTCAATGTGTCCCAACGTTTTATAATGCGAACTCACCCACCTTCTCCTTATAGAAGTAATAGAGGTTATCTCCAGTATACATTAAATTTACCAAGCCATTTCTTCGGTAATTACCTCCAGTTTCAGTTCTTGATCAATCACCTTCAGGAGAATCACATTTGTTCTTCAGTTTGCGAACGTCGTTGAACATATCCTCACTGAATAGGCACGTTGATAGTGAAGTATGCGAAACAAGCGTTTTTCAAGAAGGAAGACAAACTCCAAGAACTTCGGTTGAACATAAAATAATTTTAAATCTCTCCTTCCCTGTCGGTTAATTTCTATTACTGCCACGTTGACAAGCGAGAACTCTTAAATCCTCTACATTTTAATACCAATGGATTTCAAGCCCTTTTTGTATTCCTCTTCACTTTTGTTTTTGTGAGTAATGAATACGAAATTTTTACGGACATTTTTAAGGAGCGGGATCTCTTCTATACATTTCTTGTGCCATTTCTCGGCAGATACAAAAATAACATAATCATCCAGAGCATAAAACAAGTAATCGAAATCCCTGAGCACCTCTCGAGGCGAGGAATTTTCTCGATTTTCAGTAAGGTACAAGAACATTGTATGATACAACTTCATGGTAATTAGTGCGTATGGAGCAAAACTACTGATCGGTGGTTCACCTTCACTTCTAAATCTGTTGAAAATTTCAGATTGTTCATCTGCTGAAACTGGTATGATACCTCCATTGCATAAAAAGTCTAACACGGACTCAGAATCTTCATAGAATATTTGTGCAATCCATTTGTAAGCTTTGCCCAGAGTATCAACCTTGCAAATCGCCTTGCACTCATCTAGGAATTTCCTGATTTCAGGAATTTTTGTATTACCTATTCCGATTGGAACAGGAGAGCATGGACTTTGTGGGTGATTATGACTGTACTCTCTCAAGGCTTGATTAAACAGCCGTAAAAGATCTTTGTCAGAGATACTTTTGTGGTTTTCAGTCAATGCCGTGAGTTTTACGTCTCTGCCCGGTAATATGGGCACGTGTTTTTTGAGCCTGTCAGCTTCCGCTTCCATTTGGTTCACAATACCAACAGCACCTTTTTCTATCTTTTCGCGCGCTTCACCTGATGCGTTATAGATTGACTTGATCGGCACTTTTGCTCCGACTTTGTAGTAACGAGGCGGTGGCCCTATTAGCAACTCCATTTTTGCCCGTTCTACCCAATGAGGCACCCTTATAGTGTTCTTAAAGTTAAGTAAGGCACTCGGTTTGCCCAACCCATGTTGAGCGTTCTCGACTAATAAGATCGGTGGATAGACACTCTTATGTTTGGAATCTAACTGTTCCCGTTGTTCCGGACTCAACATGCGCAGAAATGATTTGTCCGAAAGCAAAAATTTTCGTTCGCTCTTTCTTTTTCTCTTTCTCATTTTTAAATCATTTCCCTATTAGTTTTGCCAGTCTGTATGGAGGAGGGTTATACGAAGATATATCTGTGATAAGGTTTAATTGCACCTATAGTATATACTTCATTGATTACACGAATCAACGATACGAAGGAGATGGCTCGCGAAGATTATCAGCTCAGCCGCTTCCTCTGCGGTAATCTCAACATCCCGATGACTTCCGGGGTTTTTGTAGGATCCAATTGCACCAGCAAATATATCCGATCTCGCTTGTTTTTCTGTATCCTGTGGATCGGTTAAAGCACCATCTTCAGGGTTGAATGCCATGCGCATCAATTTAGTTCCGTAATCGGTCTCCGCATAACCCCCTGCTTCTCGGACAGCCACTTCAACCTGTTTAAATGCTTCAAACACAGCAGGACCATAAGAGCCTTGCATAAAAATCGGTAATACCTTTTGGAAAACTACATGATGAAGTAGACGTTTAGGAAGAAGGTCATCCGTCAGTGTATCTTCCACATCCATCTGAGAAGACTGTGGCACTCGATCATATTCTTTTAGATCTAAGTATATTTTCTCACGGCTACGTGATAATTTACCGGGTTCAACCCTTAACACCTGCATTTCTAATCCATTGTCACGTCTGAGAATGTCTCCTTTACGGATGCCTTTATTTCCCACTTCACAGGCTGCCTGCCAGTGTTCATATTGACCCTCTACGGGACTTATTAGACACAAAACATCACTGGCAACAATTGTTTCTTCACCTTTGTCATCCGATAGACGGACAATTGTGACAGTTTCACCCCTATCACTTATAAGCCGAGATCTCATTTTAATTATGCTCCTCCATGGATTATCTTTGTGGAATTAAGTTAGCCAAAGTTTCTCAGAGTCTATCTGTAATTTAGATTCCCAAACTTTAGCATTCTCAAAACCAGAAGGGTCCTCCGCCCATGAGGATGTCAACAACCACCTAACAATCCAAGCGATATCCATGCGTTTTTTACCGTTCTGTAGATACCAAGTTTCCAAATTTTGATGGAGATCAGGGGCAAATTCCCTATTACTGCGGTATGCCCGCAGTTCGCGAATGAGCTTTCTACGTCCTTCTCGTTGCGTTCTCATAAAACGCCAGATAGCGGCGGCATTACCTAAAAGACGCCGCTGGATCCACCGACGTTCTAAATTATGACGATGATTCCAGGTAAATCGCAAATCCAGAACAAGCGTGTCTTCAAGGGTTTTCTTTTCAGGTATCCACTCGCCATTTTCAACACAGTTCGGTTCATAGAAGAATTCCTGTCTCATTATCCGCTCTCCTTTAAAAAAATGATAGCCTATGAATACTTCGGCTTGCACGAGCGAACCCTCCAAGAAGGCGTTAGCGTCGCTCCCACGCGAAAGTGTCCAGTCATCTGATAAAAATTAATGTTTAACAAGGTTTCCCTTGGCAACCGGCATTCAACCCATATCACCGGGTTGGATAGGACTCGACGCTGAGGTGCGCCGAGGTGATACTCCTATCCGCCAAGTTATTAAGAGTATATCACAAAAACAAACGAATTACAAATTTCGCTCCATCCCTTGTATACTCACTCAAAACGCCGTGCTATTGTTTCATAACTTTCTTCTCAGATGCCAGAATCCTTCGTTTTGTAGCCGGTAAAATGGAGTATAAATCGTGGGATTCCACCCCGGTGTTAGCGCAACATATTTTTTAAATATAGCAATCAAATCGTCAGAGAACTGAATTTTGTTCTCATTAATTCCTCCTTCTTGAATGAGCGCAATAACCGCCAAAAGAAGAAAAGGTTTGTGAGGCGCACATCCTATGTTAGCGCGAGGACTTCTGTTCAAACACCTAATCCTTTGGATGTAGTCCTGTAACGTGCTAATAGTCATTTCTCCATGAGACTCCATGAGGGCATTTTCGCATAAGTTTCAATTGTATGTAGCAAAACGCGACACATCCTGAAAATCCTAATTCAGACAACTTCAAACTCTCAACTTCTCAACTTCAAATTTCTAACAACTCCCCAGCATACGCCTAATGATCTGTCCCTCGCTTCATGATCACATTCAATCTTTGCCTCCGGCTTCCGCTCGTATTCCCAGATCTCGCTGATAAACCACCACGCCAGTCGAATCACCCAGTCGTGTCTCGCCTCAACCGGCGCCGCGGGGGGCGGAACGCAAGGGGAACTGGGAACTTCATTAATAAATTCGACTTTCAAGAGATCCACTGCTGGAGCCTCTCATTCCATTGCTGATAGATCAACTTGGTGAAGACCTGAAGTAATTGTTCTTGTCGCAGGACTATGATTGGATTTCACTGATGACCATGTGCCTCCTTTTCCTCTATTAGGATAAAACAACCGTTCAAAATAAGCCGATCGATGTCTAAGTCAAACCCAACTATCACTCCGTATACAACCACTTCATCTTCTATCCGTATTTCTATCAATTGTTCTTTTTCGTCTTCTGACATACAACACAATACACTACCTCCATCAACAAAAAGTATTACAATAAGGCTCGGATACACATCATATTTCGACAATCTACTCTTAGCAACCCTTAGTACTGTGCCTTTAACACGAATAATTGTCCCGATATATTTCGCTTCCGCTGCAATTTCGTTCTCCCTGTGTGCCTCTAAGAGGGGACCAATGCTGCCTTCATACGAGCATTGCTTTATCATCCGATGATGTTTCTTTCTTCTCTTATTGCTTTTACGCTTTTTTCTGGTACTGAAAGCATAGGCAAAAATTAGAAATGGCATTGAGATCAAAAAAAGTGGAATTAAGAGATCAAACATTATAATACGCCTTCTCCTCCTGATGAGCAAACTTCACAGATGACCATCCTGTTCCCTACTACGGTGGGCTACACCGGCTACACGGACCATAATTTCGCTGCTTCGCTGCTGAACGGGTTAAAGGCGCGGTTAAAACCTTGAAAAACAGTGATTTTGTCAGTCAGGCGTTTATCCAATTAAGGGAGTAAATTGGGGTGATCTAACAGACCCTTGCCAAAATTTGCTCCTTTTCATCTTCATACGCCGTATGAACCGGAGCAAGCAGATCCTGACAGAATTCCTCAGCAAGAATGCTGTCTATCTCCGCTTTGATCATTCCACCTTTTTGGTATGCTTCCATAGCGGATCCGTGCTCAAGGAGCCGATTACGGATGAAATTAGACTGGATACATTCCGCAGCGGATTCAATAAGTTCCGGTTGGGCGTGAACGACTTGACGGATCATGTTATCACGTTTGACCCTAAATTCTGCAGCTAAGTCCTCCAGTTCTTTTTCTCTTGCTTTCTTGGCGCGTTCTTCACGATCCTTTTGTACCTGTGAGTTCTGATAGTTCTCGCGGATGGCTTCAAGGATAAAACCGCCACGATTTTTGACCCCCACGGCGTGGATGGATATTTCAATCTTCTCGGCGATATATGCCAGAAAATCAGGATACGTGCCATCGGACGGCAATTTTTCGGGATTCACGAAACTCCATTCTTGTTCGGCGATTTTAAGGGCAGCTTTCCGATCAATCTCTGCCTGGACGAGTTCAATAGCAACTGGAGGAAGGTTCTCTATATCAGGAAAGAGTGACTCCTGAATCGGCGGGATCTGCTTGACCCTGGTGATATGGAACTTCAGTTCACCGATCCGTCGTCCGATGCGTTTCTGTTCAACCTCAACGTGGTAATTTGTTAGAGTGTTGATCTCCTTGACAGCAGGTTTAATGACCGATCGGTTAAATTCACTGAATATAGGGTAATCATCTTTTCCAAGACCCAGCAGCTCTTTGAAGGTTTCAATCGAGATAACAGGTGTTTCACCCTGGTCCCGATCAGCATCAAAGTAATCAAAGCAAACTTCCCATAAAACCAACGCGTATTGGCTCTTGAACCGATTTTGGAGGCGGAGGTTCAACTTAGCATAAATGCGCGGATTGTGAAGTTTCAAACGGAAATGTGGAGCAAACCCATAGGTACAGATACCGTCCTTTATTTCTGCTGATGCAAGTAGGACCGCAACGCCCCATTCTTCTTCCTTGTCCTTGTCGAGCAAGTTCCATCTTACCTTGCAATCAACAAGTGTCTCTAATATTTCCTTCAAATAATTCTCGTTCTTGCTGTTAAAACCAAGTTTCGCTGATAACTCAGCAATGCTGACGCGATAGATGTCTGTATCCGGTAAGTCATCATAGGCATTTGCGAGTAACACGTTCCATGCCCGACGTTGCAAAAGCGTCATCTTGCTCTGCACCTGAATCGCCGGACTCGCCTTGATGAGCTCGTTTCTGTTCGCCAAGTTCATAAGATACCCTCCTGACAGCAAATCAATGTCTCTATCTCTTTTTATGACGATAAAATAATAGAAATAGTATAATAAAATGTGTATGTTGTCAACATTATACACATTTTATTCCCCATAAACACACATTTTAAAATCTAATATGTTAATTTCCAAACCGGATAAACCCTTGTGATAAGCGAGTTTCTTATACTTCCCCATAAACACACATTTTATTCCCCATAAACACACATTTTATTCCCCATAAA